>JANNPN010000414.1:0-14816 GCA_031400185.1 Polyangiaceae bacterium | reverse complement strand
GTCGTCGGCGTGCGGCCGCTGTCGCAGCGAGTCCCAGAGATCGCGATGGCCGTCCGCAAGATCGTCGGGCGATTGATGGAAGTTGGTGGGGAACAGCCAGAATATCACCTTGATGACGTTCCAGCCCGCGCCGCGGAACGCGGCCTCGAGCTCCTGGATGATCTTGCCGTTGCCGCGGACGGGGCCGTCGAGGCGCTGCAGGTTGCAGTTCACGACGAAGACGAGGTTGTCGAGCTTCTCGCGCGCCGCCAGCGTGAGGGCACCCATGCTCTCGGGCTCGTCCATCTCGCCGTCACCGAGGAAGGCCCACACCCGGTTGTTGCTGGTATCCGCGAGCCCGCGTGCCTGGAGGTAGCGAGCGAAACGCGCTTGATAAATGGCCGAGATCGCCGCGAGACCCATCGACACCGTCGGCCATTCCCAGAAGTCCGGCATGAGCCACGGGTGCGGGTAGGACGAGAGCCCGCCTCCGGGTGCCAACTCGCGGCGGAAGTTGGTGAGCTGCGCCTCCGAGAGCCGGCCCTCGAGGAACGCGCGCGCGTAGATGCCGGGGGTCGCGTGGCCCTGGAAGTAGATGAAGTCGCCCGCCGCCTCGGGGGTGTGGGCGCGGAAGAAATGGTGGAAGCCGACCTCGACGAGGGTCGCGAGCGAGGCATACGTGGAGATGTGGCCACCGATGCCGCCCGAGTGCTTGTTCGCCTGCACCACCATCGCCGCGGCGTTCCAGCGCATGAGGTTCCTCAAGCGGCGCTCGATGTCGCGGTCGCCGGGGTAGGGCGGCTGCGCGCTCGCGGGGATCGTGTTGACGTAGGGCGTGTTCGCGCTGAACGGCGCGGTCACCCCGTGGCGGTAGCCGTACTCGATGAGACGCGCGAGCAACTGGCGCGCGCGCGGCGCGCCACTTTCGCGGATCACCGCGTCGAACGACTCGGTCCAGCCGTCGATCTCCCGCGGGTCGGTGTCGGTCTCGGGTGTCATGTCCATGATCCGAGGATAGTGGCGCACGGGCGCGGGCGCGAGTCGGGCCTCGTGCCCTCCCGACTCATGGGTACTCTCGTCGCTCGACGATCCGGTTGTAGATGCGGCTCAAGGCGTACCCCGCGACGCCGCCGTAGAGGAACGCCCAGGCGAACCCGACGAAGCTGCCGAGGAACGTGACCCGGTAGCCGAAGAAGAACTGCGAGAGCAGGGCGAGGTTCGGTCCGACGACGTTGCCGCCCTTCAGCACGAGCCAGTTGGTGGCGACGAAGACCGCGAGGCCGGCGAGCGTCCCGATCGTGATGCCCTGCGCGACCGCGTCGAAGCGGAGCACGCGGATGCGCGGGTCGTCGCTCTGGGGATGCGCGGTCATCGGCTGCACCTCATGACGTGTCCTCCGCGCGGTGCCCTCAGACCGCGTCCAGGAATCGGCCGAATGGGCCCGAGCCGGTCCGTCGCCGCACCGCCGTCTCGTACACGAACAGGATGACGTTGCGCACGAGCGCGCACGTCCATCCGAACACGAACCCCACCACCAGACCGTAGCCCATCCCGACCATGCTCCCCGCCGCGGTGACCTGGTAGCCCGGAAAGTACTGGTTCAGCAACGCCATGTGCGGGCCGACGACGGGGCCGCCCTTGAACGCCAGGAAGAGCGTCGCGAGCAGCAGCACGACTCCCATGACCGTGCCGAACGCCGCGCCGAAGGCAAAGCGGTCGACCTTGGCGAACACCCGCACCAGCGCCTCGTCGAACTCGGCATCCGCGGCGGCGGGCGCGTCGCTCCGGACTTCCTCGTGGTACTCGTCGTCCGTGTTGACGGTCCAGATGTCGTTGGTGGCGCCGTCGAGCACGTTCTCGACCGCCAGCATCCCCGTCATCATGGCGTGGTCCTGGTTGTTGTAGCGGTGGAGGCCGTTCCGCCCGATGGTCTGGAGGTTGGCGAGACCGTCCACGTAGGCCCGCACCACCCCGAGGTGGTCGCCGTAGGCAGCATCGTAGACCGGGTACGCCTTCTGCACCCGGCGCACGCAGCCGTCGATGAAATCCTCGGCTCGCGCGAGCCCGATGGCCGCGATCTCGCGCCGACCGAGCGCGATCAGGTCCTCGTCCGACATGGTCCAGACGTCGTCGCCCTCGGTACAGAAGTACTCGAGACCGAGGCTCGTTTTGCCTGGGTCCGGCACCATGTCGGGGCTCCAGTTCTTGAAGTTCTGGATGCGGCCGACCTTCACCGCCGGATCGTGGATGTAGATCCAGTTGTCGGGGAAGAGGTCGGGGCTGTCGAAGATCAGGCACACGGTGAGGAAGTCGCGGTGCGAGAGCCGGCGCGCGGCGGCCTGCACCTCGGGCGGGGCCGGCGGGTCGAGCCGCGCGATCAGCTCGGTGATCGGCATGCTCGAGATGAAGTGCTCGGCGGCGACGAGCTCGCGCGTGCCGTCGGTCGCGACCTCGACCTGCTGCACGCGGTTTCCGTCGCGCACGATCCGCACCACCTCGCTGGCGGTGCGGACGCCGCCGCCGTGCGTGTGGATCGCGTCGCGCATCGCGTTCCACATCATCCCCGGCCCGAGCCGCGGGTAGTCGAACTCCTCGATCAGCGTCTTGATGGTCGTCCGCGGCTTGAAGAACATGTTGAGGATCGCGCTCCGGAGGGAGAGGTCCTTGATCCGCTGCGCCGCCCACTCGGCTTTGAGCTCGGAGCAGGGCACGCCCCACACCTTCTCGGTGTAGGTCTTGAAGAACGTCAGGAAGAGGCGGCGCCCGAAGCGATTGGTGACCCACTGCTCGAAGGTGTCCTCCTCGGGATGCGGTGCGACTTGCCACCGCACGTAGCTCAGCCCTGTGAGGAGCGCTTTCCAGAGCCCGAACCCCGCGAGCGCGTTCCAGGGCTTCAGGGGATAGTGGAAGAACTTGCCGTCGTAATAGATGCGCGAGAGTCGCGGCCGCTTGATGAAGTCGGCGCCGAGCACCTCGCGCCAGATCGCGTCCACCGCGGGCACCTTGGTGAAGAAGCGGTGGCCCCCCATGTCGAAGTGGAACCCGCGATGGCTCTCCGTGCGCGCGAGCCCGCCGACGATCGGCAGCTGCTCGAGCACGACCGGCCGGGAGCCGCGGCGGGCGAGAAGATATGCGGCCGTCAACCCCGCAGGGCCGCCGCCGATCACGACGAAGTCATTCATGTGGCGAGTATCGAGCCTGAAAGTAGAGCATGCGAAGGCTCAACAAACGACCGCGAAAGTATGGCGCGCGTTTGCGATAGGGGAGGCGATAGCCTCGTCACGGACGCCGGGTCTTGAAGGTTCCTGCGATATTGGTGCGGGCCGTGGCGTAGGTGTCCGACCAGCAGTTCGCGTTGGCGTCGTTCAGGATCTGGAGTTGGCGGAAGTTCCCTCGCACCGGCCCGCCGCCGTCACCGGGATACGGCTGTTGCACGTCGGCCCAGGGATCGAAGAGCGCGCACTCACCGGCCGGAGAGATGTCGGCGAACGCGTAGCTCACGTGCGTGAGCTCCGCGGCCGGGATTTCGGCGACGTGATAGTCGCGGTCGTAGATGGCCCACGAGGCGTAGTAGGCGACCGCGCGGGGTGCGGCCTGCGCGACGCCCGGGACCAGGGTCGCGAGCAGCACGGCGAGTACGAGACGCGTGCGTGGCATGGGACGCTCGCTGTAGCACGTCGGAGGGCTGCCGGAGAACTCGAGGGCCGGATCCCGAGTGGCGGCCCGTGCGGGAACGTGAGAATACCTCGCCCCGATGAATCGCGAGGCGGGAGCGGGCGGCGCCCCGGGTATGCGTCGGGCGCTGGCGGCGCTCCTGGTTCTCGGGATCGTCGGCGGCGTCGCGTTGACGGAGGTGATCTACCGGGTGATGCGCCGCTTCGTGTGCGTTGGCGCTCCGAGCGCGCCGGTCTGGCGCATCGACCCTCGCTACGGCTGGGGGCACCGCCCCAACGGTTCGGGCTGGATGTACTACTGCCTCGGGCGTCGGTTCGAGTGGCGCGAGTATACGACGATCAACTCCAAGGGTCTCGTGGACCGCGAGCGGGCCTACGAGCGGGCGCCGGGGGTTCGCCGAGTGCTCCTCCTCGGCGACTCGATGACGGAGGCGATGCAGGTGCCCATCGAGCGCAGGTTCGCGTCTCTCATCGAGACGAACCTCGGTGGCCGTGGCACGCCGGTCGAGGTCATCAATGGGGGCGTAGCGGCGTTTGGGACCGACAACGAGCTCCTGTTCTTCCGGAACGAGGGCGTGAAGTACCGGCCGGACGTCGTGCTGCTGGTGTTCAACGCCGCGAACGACGTCAGCGACAACTCGCAGGCACTGAGCACGCGGCTTTACGCCGCGAATCCGGAGAAGCTCCTCCCCAAGACCTACTTCCACCTCGATGCGCGCGGTGAGGCGGAGCCTGGGCCGCAGCCGCCTCCCTATGACCTCGCGACGCCAAAGCACGTTCCGTTGTGGAGCCAGATCGAGAACCGGGTGTACCTCCTGCGCGCGCTCAGGCGGCTCGCGCCCCGGACGGTGCCGGCGTCGGGCCCGCCCGCCTCGGCAAGTCCCCCGATGACCGCCCTGCCGGCCGGCCTTACGGTTTTCGACGTGATGCGCGTCCCGCCCGATCAGGAGTGGTCGGAGGCCTGGCGCGTGACGGAGGGGTTGGTGCGTGCGCTCCGGCGGGAGGTCGAGGAAGCAGGCGCGCGCCTCGCGGTCGCGGTCGTCCCGGCCCGTGAGGCTGTCTCGCCAGCCGCATGGCAGAGCATGCTGCGGCTCCTCCCGGCGCTCACGGCGACGCCGCATGATCCGACGTACCCGGTGATCCGCATCACCGGTTTCCTCGAGCGCGAAGGCATCCCCTACGTGAGCCTGCTCCCGGCCCTGCGCGCCGAAGCAGAACGCACCGGCAAAAGCGGCTACTTCTCGTGGGACGTCCACTTCGACGCCGACGGCCACGCCGTCGTGGCCGCGAGCCTGGCGCCGTTCGTCGGCGCGCTCCTGCAAGCCGACTGAGGGGCGAGTCGCGCCATGCCCGACGCGTGGAAGGCTTTGTCGCGCGCCGTCGCCACCCTGTTCCGCCGACCTCCTGGAAGGTTTCCGGCGCTAGACGGTATCCGGGCAGTCGCGGTCTTGATGGTCGTGTTCTTCCACGCCGCGTCCTGGGCCGAGGTGCTGGGCGGCGGCGCCGCGCGACCGACCGCTCTCGGCAGCGCTCGCTGGTTTTTCGGGACACTGTGGAGCGGCGTCGATGCGTTCTTCGTGCTGTCCGGTTTCCTGATCGGCCGGATCCTCCTCCTGCAGGGCAGGGACGGGGTCCTCGACTACCGCGGGTTCTACGTGCGGCGGTTCGCGCGGATCGTCCCCGCATATTGGGTAGCGTTGACGATCGCGGTCGTCGTCTTGTCGCGCTTTCCTGCGTTCGCCCCTTTGTACGGCTCGCGCTCGGTCGCCGAGCTCCTACGTGCGGCGATTCCGAACTACCTCTTCGTCAACAACTACGTGCGTGGCGAGATCGACGTCATGGGATGGGCATGGTCGCTCTGCGTCGAAGAGCACTTCTACCTCGTGCTCCCGATCGTCTTGAGCCTGCTGCGGCCGCCGGCGTCGCGGAGGACGCTGCTCGTGCTGGCCCTATTGCCGGTCGCGCCGCTCGCGGCTCGGGCGCTCGAGTACTACACGCAGCCGAACGTCCGCCTCTGGGACGGCCTCAACTTCTACTCGCACACCCGGTGCGACGGATTGCTGCTCGGCGTTCTCATCGCGTACGTCCACGTCTTTCACCACGCGTGGCTGCTCCGGACGGTTCGCCGCCTGCACTGGCCTATCCTGGCCGCGGCGGCGGCGTGCGGAGCGGTTGCCTTCTGGTACGGGGGTGTGTTCCGGATTGGAGTTTTCGCGGTCGTCGGTCAATTCTCCGTGCTGTCGGTCGGGCTCGCGCTGGTCGTGGTCCTCGCGCTCACCGTCGACGACCTCGTGACGCGGGTGCTCGCGCACCCTTTCTGGTACCCGATCGCCCGCGTGTCGTATGGGATGTACCTCGTTCATCCGTTCGTCGCGTTGTGGTTGCTGATGCTCCGCCCGGACGCGGCGCACGCGATCCTGTCGTCCGCTGGGAAGCTCGCGGGCCTCGGCGTCGTGACTGCGGGGTGCTCGTTCGCGCTGGCCTGCGCGCTATTCCTCGTCGTGGAGCTCCCGATGCTGCGCTGGGGTGCGCGCGTCGCGGGTCGAGTTGACCGACGCGGACACCTCAGCTAGCCGACTTCGCCAGTGCCCGTCGCTCTGCCGTCCCTTCTCCACGCTCGCTGATGCCCCCCGCCGCGCCCGCCCGCGCCCGCGCGCACTACGTGGACGTCTTCGCTGTCGCGCTCGCGGCGATCGTGCTCGAGATCAGCTACACGCGGATCTTCTCGTTCAAGCTCTACTACTACTTCACCTACCTGGTGATCGGCTTGGCGCTCCTCGGGCTCGGGACCGGCGGCGTGCTGGTCGCGATCCTGCCCCGGCTCCGCGCGCTCGCGCCGGCGCGGCTGGTCGGCCTCTGTGGTCTCTTGGGGGGTGCCGCGGTCGCCGGCGGCTACTGGATCATCGCGGAGACCCAGCTGAACGCGTTCTACCTCACCACGGACTGGCGCGAGCCGTTGAAGTTGCTGCTCATCTCCCTCGTGCTGTTCGCGCCGTTCCTCGCGGTCGGCGTCGTGCTCGCTGCCGTCTTTGGAGCCTGCCCCGAGGAGATCGACCGTCTCTACTGCGCTGACTTGATCGGCGCCGGCATCGGCTGCGCCGCGGCGGTGCCGCTCATCTCGGTGCTGACCCCGCCGGGTTGCGTGATGCTGGCGGGCGCGCTCCTCGCCGGCGCCGGCGCGCACGCCGCGCGGCGAAACAGCACGCTCCTCTCCGCGCTCGCGCTCGCCGTCGGCGCGATCTGCCTCGTCGGGGTCGCCGCGCGCGGTGCGCTCCCGGACCCTGCGACCGACTCGGTGAAGACCCTGGCGCACGTCCGGAAACACGGCACGCCGATCCTGTTCTCGGGGTGGAGCTCCGTCTTCCGGGTCGATGTCACTCCGCTTCTGCCGAACGCCGGCAGCTACGTCATCAACCACGACGGCAACTGGGGCTCGGTGCTGAACGAGTTCGACGGCGACGTGAAGTCGCTCGGGCGTTTCGAGTCCGATCCGCGCTCGTTCCCGTTCCGCGTGACGCGCCCGGGTCCCGAGGTGCTGATCATCGGCGCGGCCGGCGGCCACGAGATCCTGGCGTCGCTCTATTTCGGCGCCGGCCACGTGACCGGCGTCGAGCTGAACCCGGTCACGGTGTCGCTCCTCACCACGCACTTCGCGGACTACAGCGGGCACCTCGCCGAGCACCCGAGCGTCACGCTCGTGAACGCCGAGGGGCGGTCGTACCTGAAGCGCAACGACAACCGCCACGACCTGGTCTGGCTCGTCGCGCCGGACAGCTACGCGGCGATGAACGCGTCGAGCTCGGGGGCGTTCGTCCTCTCCGAGAGCTACCTGTACACGGTCGAGATGATCGCCGAGACGCTCGACCACCTGACGGACGACGGCCTCACCGTCGCTCAGTTCGGCGAGATCGCATACGATCTGAAGCCGAACCGCACGGCACGCTACGTCTCGTCGGTGCGCGAGGCACTCCGGCGCCGCGGGATCGACGACGCCGCGTCGCACATCGCGGTGCTGACGACGCCGGGCGTGCTCTTCCTTTCGACGGTGCTGGTGAAGAAGACGCCCTTCACGGCCGAGGAGCTCGCGCGTCTCCGGAGCGGCGCCGCCGCCGCACAAGACAGCCGCATGCGCTTCCCGAGCGACGACCCGCAGGACCTCGCTTCACCGGTGACGCAGGTCGTTCGCCTCGCGCCCAGTGCGCTCGCCGCCTGGTACCGGGCGCACCCCTACGACCTCCGTCCCGTGGTGGACGACTCGCCATTCTTCTGGCACTTCGCGCGCTTTCGCGACGCGATCGTGCCGGGGTCGGTACGGCGCGCGCGCGGCGTCCACGTGGACATCGAGGACGTGACCGGTGAGCGCGTGCTCGTCGCGCTCCTTGCCTTCTCGGCGGTGTTTGCTGCGGTCTGGCTACTCCTGCCGTTCGTCGCGATCCGCCGGCACTGGCACGCGATTCCGCACAAGGCGGCCGCGGGCGGCTACTTCGCCGCCCTCGGTCTCGGCTTCATGTTCTTCGAGGTGAGCCTGATCCAGCGTCTCACACTGTTCCTCGGGTATCCGAGCTACTCGTTGTCGGTGACGCTCTTCGGTATGCTCGTCTTCGGGGGCATCGGCAGCTACCTCTCCGGTCGGACCGCGCGTGACCCGCGGCGCGCGCTCGTCGGATTGCTCGCGACGCTCGTGGTCCTCGTGCTCGCCTACCGCATCGGCATTCCCATCCTGGTCGACCGCTTCGTCGGCCTCGCGTTGCCGCTCCGCTGCGCGATCGCGACCGCCGTGATCGCGCCGCTCGGGCTCGCGCTCGGCGCCTTCATGCCGATCGGCCTCCGCACGATCGCCGCCACGACCGAGCACCGGCTCGAGTTCGTCGCGTGGGCCTGGGCGGTGAACGGCTTCCTGTCGGTCATCGGCTCGATGCTGAGCACGATCCTCGCGATGACCCTCGGCTTCGAGGTGCTGATGATGGTTGCCGTCGGCGTCTACGCTGCCGGCATCACGTCGCTGCTCCGCATCAAAGCGCCGCTGCTGGGCACCGAAAGACGGGCGTGATGCGCGGGAAGGGCAGGGCCGTCGACGCGTTGGTGATCGTCCTCCTCGCGGTCGGTGCCTTCGTTGTCTGGAAATGGCGCATCATCGACACGGCGACCGAGCCGTACTGGGGCGGCCTCGACGCGGGCGACTTCTGGGCGGAGCTATATCCGGGCACCATGCGGGCGGCGGCGTGGTGGCGCGCGGGCATCGTGCCGCTCTGGAACCCGTATCAGTTCTGCGGCCATCCCTATCTCGCAACCGGCATCTATGGCGTCCTCTACCCGCTGAACTTCCTGCACTTGTTCCTGCCGTCGGAGGTCGCCCTCGAGGCGACGATCGTGATGCACCTCGCGATCGGCGGCATCCTGATGTTCGCGTTCGCGCGGGTCCTCGGGCTCGCCCGGCCGGCCGCGATCGGGGCTGGCGTCGTCTTCTTGTGGTCGGGGTTTTTCGTCGGCGAAGCCCTGTGGTTCCCGTCGGCCGTGGCGTCGGGAACGTGGCTGCCGCTCGGCCTCCTCGCGATCGAGAAGATCGTCCGCACGCGGCGTGTGGTCTGGTCGGCGATCCTCGCGGTCGCGATCGCGCTCGCGTTCATGGGCGGCTGGCCGCAGTCGTGGATGTACTCGCTCTACGCGCTCGGCGTCTTCGCCGCCGTGCGCATCGCAGGCCGGCTTCGGACGTCGGCGGCGGAGGCCGTGCACGTAGCCGCCCTCGTGGGGTTCGGCTTCGTGCTGTCGGGGCCGCTCATGGCCGTCCAGCTCCTCCCGCAGCTCGAGCTGCAACGCCTCGGACCGCGCCGCGTCGGCGGTCTCTCGGCGGAGCAGGCTGTCCTGTTGGCGCCTGCTTCCCCGCGGTGGTTTTTGGACCAGGTGCTCGACTCACAGCCGGGTGGCTTGAAAGCCGGCTACGTCGGAGTCGCGACGCTTCTAGCGGTAGCGCTTTCGGTCTTCGCCGCCGATCGCCGTGGTGCCGTACTGGCGTTCTGGGTGATCGGTCTCTTCAGCGCCGGCGTGGCGCTCGGCGTGACCTCGCCGCTCTTCCAGGTGCATCGCACGTTGCCCGGCATGGCGTGGTTCCGCGGGCCGCAGCGCATCCTCTACCTCTACGCAGTCGCCGCTGCGGTCCTCGCCGGCATTGGGCTCGACGTCCTGATGCGTGCCCGCGACGGGAGCTCAGGCACGCGACGGGTGGCGATGCTCGTCGTGGTGGTGGCGCTCGCGGCGATCGGCGGCGTTGCAGTCGCGATGCCGGAGCAAAGCCTCACCTACCTCGTCTGCGGCACCGTCCTCTGCGGCGCGGCGCTCGTCAGCGGGTCGCCGCGGCTTCGGGGCGCGCTCGTGCTCTCGCTCGTCGCACTCGTTGCCTGGGATCTCTACCGCGCGGTCGAGAACCGGGCGCTACACCCGTATCACGACCTCTCGGTGTACGACGGAGAGAAAGCGCTTTGGAGCTTTGTCGAGGAGCATCAACGCTTCGACCGCACCTACATCAAGAGCCTGTACCACCTGCCGGCAATCACCCCGAAGATGGGGACGATGCGCGAGATCTACTCGATCACAGACTACGAGCCGCTCACGCTCCGGCGTTACGAACGGTTCTATCGAATCCTCGAGTCCAGTCATCGTCCCTCGGCGTTCACCTTCATGGGCGATCTCTTGGCAGACCCGACCATCGAGCGATTCCGGCTGATCGACCTGATGAGCGTGCGGTTCATCATCGCGAAACCGAGCAGCGGCAGGTTTCGGCAGCCGCTCGATTCCCTCGCGTGGGCGTGGCGACCGCATCCGGAGCTTCCGTCGCCTGGCGGCTATCGCCTGTACGAGAACACCAACGTGTTGCCCCGGAGCTACGTCGCCTACGACGCGCGGTATGTGTCGACCGAGGATGAGGCATTCAACGCCGTCAGCGCTCCGGGGTTCGAGCCGCGGATTAGCGTCGTGATCGAGGACACCGCCGCCGGTGCGGCTTCACAGGCCGCGCTACGCCCGATCACACCGGCGCGCATCGTCCGCTACGACCCGACTGAGGTCGTCGTCGAGGCGGACGCGAACAGTCCCGGCCACCTGGTGCTGACCGACACGTTCTACCCCGGCTGGACCGCGACGGTGGACGGCATCGAGACGTCGATCCTGCAGGCCAACTACCTCTTCCGCGCCGTGGCGGTCGGCGCCGGGCGACACACCGTGGCCTTTCGGTATACGCCGGCGAGCTTCCGGCTCGGTCTTGCCGTCACGATGCTCTCGCTTCTCCTGGTCGGGGCGATCGTCCTGCACGACCGCCGCTCGCGCTCGTCACGATTCGTCGCGCGCTCGCTGTGAGCCCATGAGCGCCGATTACCCGGGGCGTCAAGCGCACAGGAAAAAGCTCACGTCGTGAAAGAAGCACCCGCAACCGAGCGCGCACCGCGCAGGCCCGGGACTGAGCGGTGACGCTTCAGCGCTCCGGCCGCGCGCCATCGCACGGCGGCCCGCGGCCACCGGCGCTGCCAGGGAATCTTCCGGCTCCCAAGGCACGCCGCCAATCGCCCCGTTGACAAGGCGCCAGTGGCCACGTCACTCTACCCAGACGCCTCTTGGGCGCATCCTTCTCCATTCGAGGTATTTGAGCATATGGGCAGAATGAGTGTCGTCGGCGGGCTCATCCGTGAGTTCCGTATGTTTCTCAAGGAGGATCGTACCTGGTGGCTCGCGCCCATATTCATGGTGCTGATTGCCCTCGGGGCGTTCGTGATCTTCGCCCAGGGTTCGGCCCTCGCCCCGTTCATCTATGCGTTGTTCTAGGTGAGGCTCCGTAAATGACCCCCTCAGCAGCGGCAGCGCCCGTCGGGACGACTCGGGTCCTCGAGGTCGTCAACGAGTTCTACGAATCCAATCCGTTCCCGGGGTTCAACCCCGGGAAGTACGAGACCCGCCGTGACCTCGTCGCCCGCGCCAGCTGGTACGGCAAGATGATCGACGCCGAGATTCCCTACGGCGCCTCTGTGATCGATGTCGGCTGCGGGACCGGCCAGCTGCCATGCTTCCTGGCCCTCAAAGACCGACGGGTCATGGGGGTCGACTACTCACAGCACTCGCTCGACCTCGCCCGCACTCTCGCCGATCGCCTGGCACTCAAGAACGTGAGCTTCAAGCGGGTCAACATCCTCGACTGGGACATGCAATCGAACGCTTTCGACTACGTCTTCTGCAACGGTGTGCTGCATCACACCGGCGATCCCTATGGCGGCTTCCAGAACCTCGTGAAGATTACCAAGCCCGGCGGCTACCTGGTGATTGGCCTCTACAACCGTTACGGGCGGCTCATGTTGCTGATCCGCCGTCGCATCGTGAAGCTGCTCTCGCTCTTCGACTCGAACGCCAAGAGCCGCGCCATCAAGAAGCAGCTCGTCGAGCTCGAGGACGACGAGGCCAAGCGGCACACTTGGTTCGCTGACCAGTACGAGCATCCGCACGAATCGACGCATACGGTCGGCGAGACGCTGAGCTGGTTCGAGAAGCACGGAATCGACTACGTCTCGTCGTTCCCCAAGATCGAGCTCTTCGGCGCCGAGCCGAAGCGCATGTTCACGCCGCGGACGGTCGCCCGCTGGCGGTCCAGTCGGGTCGCCCACCTCCTGACCCAGCTCATCTGGATCATCACGCAGAATGCCGGTGGCGGGTACTACGTGATCGTGGGACGGAAGCGCGCATGAACGTCCTCGGGATCTCGAGCTTCTACCACGACTCAGCCGCGTGCCTGATGCGCGACGGCGTGGTGATCGCGGCGGCGTCCGAAGAACGCTTCACGCGGAAGAAACACGACCAGGACTTCCCGATCAACGCCATCCGCTACTGCTTGGACGAGGGCAAGATCCTCGTTCGCGATCTCGACTACGTCGGCTTCTACGAGAAGCCGTTCATCAAGTTCAAGCGGCTGCTCTTCTCGCACGTCGCGTGCTTCCCGAAGTCGTTCCAGGCGTTCCTGCGGGCGATGCCGTCGTGGCTGCACCAGAAGCTGATCATCCCCTCGGTGATCCAGGATCAGCTGCAGTACGACGGGCCCGTCTACATGATCGAGCACCACATGTCGCACGCTGCGAGCGCCTTCCTGGTCTCGCCTTTCCAGGAGGCCGCGCTTTTGACGGTCGATGGCGTCGGCGAGTGGTCGACCGCGACGTACGGGCGGGGCAGCGGGACGACGATCGACCTCTTCAAGGAGATCCGCTTTCCCCACTCGCTTGGCCTCCTCTACACCGCCTTCACCTCCTACCTCGGGTTCAAGGTGAATAGCGCCGAGTACAAGGTCATGGGCCTCGCGCCCTACGGCGAGCCGCGATTCGAAAAGGAAGTCCGCCAGCTGATCGACGTCGCCGACGATGGCAGCTTCCGGCTGAACATGGAGTACTTCGCCTACCACTACGGCCTGCAGATGACGACCGAGCCGTTCCACAAGCTGTTCGGTGCGCCACCGCGCGATCCCGAAGGCTCGCTCGACCAGCGCCACAAGGACATCGCCGCGAGCATCCAGGTGGTCACCGAAGACGTGATGCTGAAGATGGCGCGTCATCTCCATGCCGAGACCGGTCTCCCCAACCTGTGCATGGCGGGGGGCGTCGCGCTCAACTGCGTCGCCAACGGCCGAATCGCGCGCGAGGCTCCGTTCAGCAACATTTTCGTGCAGCCCGCGGCGGGTGACGCCGGCGGCGCGCTCGGCGTGGCCGCGTACATCACCCACAACGTGCTCGAGCAGCCGCGGACGCACGTCATGGAGCACGCCTTCCTCGGGCCTGCCTATGACACCGACGAGATCCGCGCGCTTCTCACCGTGAAGGGCGCCGTCTTCGAGGAACTCGACCGCGACGCGCTGCTGGCGACGACGGCCCAAGCGATCGCGGATCAGGACGTGGTCGGCTGGTTCCAGGGCCGCATGGAGTTCGGCCCTCGGGCGCTCGGGGCGCGGAGCATCCTCGCCGATCCCCGCAACCCGAAGAACCAGGACACGGTGAATCTGAAGATCAAGTTTCGCGAAAGCTTCCGCCCCTTCGCCCCGGCCGTCCTGGCCGATCGCGCCACCGAGCACTTCGAGCTGAACCAGCCGAGCCCGTACATGCTGCTGGTCGCTCAGGCGCGGAACGGTCGCGAGAAGCTGCCGGCCACGACGCACGTCGACGGCTCGGCGCGCGTCCAGACGGTCGATCGTGACACCAATCCGCTCTTCCACGATCTGATCGAAGCCTTCGATCGTCTGACCGGGATGCCGGTGCTCATCAACACGTCGTTCAACGTGCGCGGGGAGCCGATCGTCTGCGCGCCCGAGGAGGCGCTTCGCTGCTTTCTGACGACTGGCATGGACACCCTGGTGATGGACCGCTTCGTGCTCCGCAAAGGCGCGCAGCCGCACGCCAGCCTCGGTGACACGTTGCCGCCGGCCTTCGAGTTGGATTGAAGCCATGGGTCGGACCATGCGCGGTTGGATGGTGTTCGTGGATCGCCTGGGGAAGATCCAGACCGCGATCGTCCTGTTTCTCACGTACACTCTCGTCGTCGGCCCGATCTCGATGCTCATCCGGGGATTCGGCCGGCAGGACCTACTCGAGATCAAGCGCAGGGAAGGCCCCACATTTGCCCACGCGAAGAAGGCCATACCCACGGACCGCGAGCGTTGTGAGCGGCAGTTCTAGCGGCGCACGCGCATTCTCAGCATGATCGAGGCGACTCGCCGTCCGCGCTTGAGTCTGGGGAAGCGCCTGGCGTTCGCCAGCCTGCCCTTGCTGTTTTTGGTCGTCCTTCTCGAGGTGGCCTTGCGTGTGACGGGTGTGGCGACGCGGTGCCCGAATCCGTACACGGGCTCAGCGCTCTGGGCCTGCGATCCCATCCTGCAGTTCAAGCTCCGCCCCGACCTCATCGTCGCCGGCAAGCCGCTCAATCGCATGGGATTCCGGACGCACGAGTTCACGCGGAAATCGCCGGGGGTCTACCGCATCCTCTCGCTCGGTGACTCGTGCACCTTTGGGATGGTGATCACCGACAACTTCGAATGGATCCCAGAGCCGTATCCCGTGAAGCTCGAGCGGCTCGTCGCTGACCGGGTCGGACCGGGCAAGGTTGAGGTCCTGAACGCCGGGACGCCGGGCTACAATAGCTACCAGGGTG
>JANNPN010000401.1:0-3485 GCA_031400185.1 Polyangiaceae bacterium | reverse complement strand
CAGCGGTCGACATTCGCGGGCTGCCCAAGCTCGAGGGTACGGTGCACGTCAACATCGCGCTGATCGTGAAGTTCATGCCGAGCTTCTTCTTCACCCCCGGGGAGTATCCGCCGGTTCCGACCCAGAGCGAGGCGCGGAACGACGACTTCCTCTTCCACCAGGGCGGCGCCAAGGGCCTCGGCCAGATCCAGTTCCGCGACTACCGGAAGGCCTTCGAGGGCGTGAATCTCCCGAACGTGCAGCGCTTCGCCGAGCAGGCCGAGATCTTCCGCGAGCTGCTGATGACGGACCCGCCGGGTCCCGATCAGATGAAGGACATCGCGTTCCTGCTCGCGGGAGGTGAGATCTTCGCGCTCGTCGTCTACGCCCAGCTGATCCTCGAGAACGCGCCGATCTACGGGATCGACGACGACCTCCTCGACCAGATCTTCGACTTCATGGTGCGCGACATGTCGAAGTTCGCGCTGCAGCTGCTCTCGCAGCCGTCGAGCACGGAAAAGCAGGGGGCGTGCTGCCGCCGCATGATGCAGAAGGCGGTGCACGATCAGGCGCGCTACGACCGGGTGTGGGAGACGCAGGTGGCGCCTCTCAGCGGCGCGTACGAGATGGGAGGGTAGGCGGTCCAATGACGACGAACAGGCTGCGTGCCAATCCATCCGATCCACGCTGGACGTGTGTCTGATTGTCGAATCGTCTCGACGTGGCATTCTTTGCGCCCGTCGATTCGTGGCTGATGCTTGAGGGCGCGCCAATCGACGGCGTCGCCGCCGACCTGCTCGACTAGATCCTCGACGTCATGCTGCGCGACGAAGTTCACGCCGCAGCTGTCGCGTGGACCGGGCACGTGGCGCCGCTGGTCGGCGCGCACGAGGATACCGCGTTGACGCGAAACTATTCCCGTCAGTCATACGATCAATGAGGCGGCGTTCAGAGCGCGGCGTCGCCTTCTCCGGCCGTGTAGGCGTAGTGCATGCCGACGATCGGCCCGGTAATCGAGCTTCCACGAGTGTTACCTGCTGTGGTAACAGAACCATGAGTCGTATCCGCCGCGGCGGGTATGTATTCGTGACGTGGGTAGGCGATCACGGTCCCAGGCACGTGCATGTCTACCGAGACGGGAGAATGGTCATGAAGTGGAACCGCGACGACGGCCGACCAATGAAAGGTCGGTTGGATGCGCGCGTGCTTCGGCACATCAACGAGCTGGTCGAGGAAGGAGTGCTGTGAAACTCAAGGCCGTCACAGTGAATAACCGGAAGGCCCAGCTCGAGCTCACGGCCCGGTCGGGCCGGATGTTTCCCCTTCCGTTCGGGCGCATGAATCCTCGTCCGACGGCCAGTGATCGCGTGACTTCCGCGTACGTGGACAAAGAGCTCGCGAACGAGGCCGTCACCTACGTGCTCGAGTCAGGTGCCGAGGGCGCGGTGCACATCGATCAAGCGCTCGACTACAACCGCGATCCTTCCTTCCTCGCCGAGCTGATGGTCCACGAGCTCACCGTCGAGGCCGAGAAGCGCGTCGAACGATTCGGTGTCAGCCGACGGGACCTCGCGCGACGCCTGAAGACGTCGGTGCCGCAGCTCTATCGGCTGCTCGACCCCACCAACACAAGAAAGAGCCTCGGTCAGCTCGTGGCGCTGCTCCACCTGCTCGATTGTGACGTCCGGCTGATCGTGAAACCCCGGCGAGCTGCCTGACCGCGTGTCGACTATGCCCACGCTCGGTCACATCCTCGCCGCGCTCGTGATCGGCGCCAGCCTCTCGCTGCAGCCGCCGATCAACGCCGTCATGGCGCGTACGCTCGGGAGCCCACTTCTCGCCGCCGTCGTCTCCATCGTCATCAGCTTCGTGCTCGTCGTGCCCGTGTGGTGGACGATCGGGGGCGGCGCGGGCGATTTCGGGCAGCTGCGGGCGCTGCCGTGGTGGGTGCTGCTCGGCGGTGCGATCGGGGTCGTATTCGTCGCGGGAAGCGTGGTCGTGGCGCCGGTGCTCGGAATTGCGCTCTTCTTCGTGTGCGTGGTGGCGGGGCAACTCGTTGGCGCGACCGTCGCCGATCACGTCGGGGCCTTCGGCATGCCGGTAAAGCCGGTGAACGCGATGACGCTCGTCGGGATCGCGCTGGTCCTGATCGGCGCGGCGTTGGTGCAGCGCAGCGGACGGTGACGCCCGCCTCGATCGCCAACGCGAGCGTCGCCGTCGACGGCACGCAGCTCGAGCTCTTGGGTCGTCCCGAGCGAGGCCGGCCCGAGCGGCCCGTTCGTCAGACGCTGCCGAGATTCGTATGCTTCGCTTGTTCGGAGACGATCTGGCCGCCTTGCTTCTGTGTCTTCGCCGGGTAGCAGAGGAAGGGGCCGACCTCGGGGCGGGGTCGTACTGCGCGCCCGGAGCGCTTCGCCAAGTGCCAGAACGCGCGCGTCAGCGGCGGCTGCCTGCCTGCGGGCGTCCGGCCGTGTCGAAATCCTTCCGCGCCGAACGACGCCCTCGTGACGACGCGGCCGCACGGCCGCCATGGAGGTGTCGCGTGAAGCTCTACGAATTTCCCCCGACCCGCTCGATCCGCGTGCGCTGGACGCTCCAGGAGCTGGGTGTCGATTTTCAGCCCATCACCGTGAACGTGCTGAACGGCGAGCATCGGAGCTCGCAGTTCCTGGCGATCAACCCGGCCGGCAAGATCCCGGTGCTCGTCGACGGTGACGTCGTGCTGAACGAGTCGGTTGCGATCGTGCTCTACCTCGCCGACAAGTATCCCGACCGAAAAATGATGCCGGCGCTGGTCGCCGAGCGTGGCGAGGTCTATCGCTGGCTCCTCTTCGCCGCGACCGAGCTCGAGCAGCCGCTCTGGCGGATCACCCGCCACACCCGCATCTATGCGGAGGCGGAGCGTCTCGCCGCCGACGTCGCGATCGCGAGCCGCGAGTTCAAGGAGATGGCGGCGGTGCTGGAACGGCACATGAACGGCCGGCCGTTCCTCGTCGGCGACAGCGTGTCGGTCGCCGATTTCGTCATGGCCTATACGCTCGACTGGGGTACGGTCTTCGACCTGCTCGACGACTTCCCGCGGCTCATGGCGTACGTCGAGCGCATGTACGCCCGTCCGAAGGCGGCAATGCGGATCGAGGAGGCGTTTGCGAGCCTCGGGAGCTGACCGCGTCTGGGACGCGGGCGCTCACTGCACGGAGTACCCGCGTCCCATGAGACAGCCGCGATACGCCTGATCGCCCGCCGCCGCCGCGCCACCCGCGGCATCGGCTGGCTGCGCAGCTTGCTGCCGGCGCTCTTGGCGCTGGCGGGAGCCGCCGGCGACGGCACCCACGGCTGCGGCCTCGCGCGCCTGGTTCTGGCGGTATTCCTGCTTCGCGTCGTCGGAGACCTTGTCGTACGCGTCGTATTGATTCACCACGGTTTCAACCAAGCATGGGCCGGTGAAGACTGACCATGTGCTGTTCATCGCCTCGGGCGCCTTCCACATCGCCAAGCCTTCGGAC
>JANNPN010000395.1:0-5119 GCA_031400185.1 Polyangiaceae bacterium | reverse complement strand
GCGACTCGCGATAGGAAGGACCTCCGCGCACGGTGGTGCCGACGCCCGGGGCGATGGCAGGATCGAGAAAATCAACATCCAGACTCACGTGCAAATGGGCGGCTTCATCGACCACGTCGTCAACAAGAAGGCCGAGATCATTCGCGTCTACCTACCGCCGGACGCCAACACGCTCCTCTCGGTCGGCGACCACTGCCTGCGCAGCCGCAACTGCGTCAACGTCATCGTCGCCGGCAAGCAGCGCGCCCTCAACTACCTGCCGATCGACGACGCGATCATCCACTGCACTCGCGGGCTCGGGATCTGGGACTGGGCCTCCTCCGACGCCGGTGGCGAGCCGGACGTCGTGCTTGCCTGCGCCGGCGACTCCCCAACGCTCGAAACGCTGGCGGCGGCAGCGCTGCTGCGCGAGCACCTGCCGGATCTCAAGGTACGCGTGATCAACGTCGTCGACTTGATGCGCCTGCAGTCCGCATCCGAACACCCGCACGGGCTCTCGGACGCCGAGTTCGACGCGCTCTTCACGACCTCGCGGCCGATCATCTTCGCCTACCACGGCTACCCGTGGCTGATTCATCGGCTCACGTACCGGCGTCGGAACCACGCGAAGCTGCATGTCCGCGGCTACAAGGAAGAGGGCACGACGACGACACCGTTCGACATGTTCATGCTCAACGACGTCGACCGCTTCCACCTCGTCGTGGACGTCATCGACCGCGTCCCCGGCCTAGCCGACCGCGCCGCGCACCTGCGCCAGGAGATGGAGGTGCGGCGGCTGCGAGCACGCGCCTACACCCGCGAGCACGGGGACGACGATCCCGCGATCCGCGACTGGACGTGGCCGTCCTGAACGTTTTCGTCCTCGAGGCAGGCCGACCGGCGAGCGGCTGTGGGACGGAAAAGGGTGTGTCGGTTCGGTCGTGACGGGTCTTCTGCCATCGTGGATGGTGCAGCTGCTGGCCACGGAATCGGTCGCGCAGGCGGTCCTGGTGATCAGCCTGGTCGCGGCCCTCGGTATTACACTCGGGAGCCTGAAGGTCAGCGGCCTGGGGTTGGGCACCGCCGGCGTGCTGTTTTCGGGGCTCATCGCCGGTCACGTCCTGGCGCGAACGGGCATCTCCCTGAACGACCAGGTGATGGAGTTCGCGCGCGAGTTCGGACTGATCCTGTTCGTGTACACGATCGGCATGCAGGTCGGCCCGGGATTCTTCGCGTCGCTCCGCAAGCACGGACTCCCGCTGAACCTGATGGCCGCGAGCGTCGTGCTGATGGGCATGCTCGTGGCGGTCGCGCTCCACTACCTGGGTCATCTCGACGTGCCCGTGATCGTCGGGCTGTTCAGCGGCGGCTCGACCAACACGCCGAGCCTGGCCGCCGCGGAGCAGGCCCTCAAGAACGTGCCCGGTCTCCCGCCCGAGGCGCTGACGGTGCCGGCCATGGCGTACGCGGTGGCCTACCCGTTCGGCATCATCGGGATCATCCTCGCGATGGTCCTGATGCGCACCATCTTCCGCATCGACCCGGGGGCCGAAGCCGAGCTGCTGACCAGGCTCCGGGAGCGCGAGCGTCCCGCGTTGGTGACGATGAACCTCGAGGTGCGCAACCCGAACCTCGACGGCCTGCCGCTCGCCCGCGTGCCCTCGCTGGCCGGCAGCGACGTGGTGATCTCGCGGGTCCTCCGCCAGGGCGGCACGCCCGCGCTGGCCGGCGCCGACACGGTCATCCGCAGCGGCGACGTGCTGTTGGCCGTCGGCGCTGCCAGCGAGCTGGAGGCGCTGCGGCTGATCGTCGGGACCGAGAGCACGCTCGACGTGCAGAACGTCCCCAGCGCGATCACGACCAAGCGCATCATCGTCACCCAGTCCGGCGTCTTGGGGAAGACCATCGATGAGCTGGGCCTGCGCGTGCGGTTGGGCGTGAACGTCACGCGCATCAATCGCGCGGAGATCGAAATGCCGCCGAGGGCGCTCCCACTGCAGTTCGGGGACAACCTCGTGATCGTCGGCGAGCCGGCGGCGATCACCCAGGCCGCGGCGGAGCTCGGCAACTCGGCGCACCGGCTGAATCACCCTCAGATCATCCCGGTATTCGTCGGCATCGCGCTCGGGGTGCTCGCAGGCAGCTGGCCGCTGACGATTCCGGGCCTGCCCGCACCGGTGGAGCTCGGATTGGCCGGTGGTCCGCTGATCGTGGCGATCCTGCTGAGCCGGCTCGGTCATATCGGACCACTGGTGTGGCATCTGCCGATCGGCGCCAACGTCGTGTTGCGCGAGGTCGGGATCGTCCTGTTCCTCAGCTGCGTCGGCATCCGCTCGGGGAGCGGCTTCGTCGCGACGGTCATGCACGGTCAGGGCCTCTCGTGGATGCTCAGCGGTGCGCTGATCACGGTCGTGCCGCTCATGACCGTCGCCGTCGTGGCTCGCCTCGTCTGGAAGCTGAACTACGCGAGCCTCTGCGGCCTGCTGGCCGGCAGCATGACCGACCCGCCGGCGTTGGCGTTCGCCACGGCGGTCATCGGCTCCGATGCCCCCATCGTGTCGTATGCAACGGTCTACCCGCTGGTGATGCTGCTACGCGTCCTGGCCGCCCAGGTGTTGGTACTGACGCTAGCGGGCTGAACGGTCGAGGTATCCCGTCCCGAACACTAGCAGCAACTGGGTTGCTGCTAGGACGCCGATGCGGCCTGGCATGCGCTCAGCTGCTCGAGGTAGACACGCGCCAGCTCGTCTTTGGCCTTGCCGATCACCATCGTGACGCAGCCGAGGTGACTGACCAACTCGGCCACCGGTGCTTCGGCCACCACCATGCGCCAGACCCGCTCCTCCAACAGGCTCAGCACGGTCTGGACCTCGGGAAGGTAGTAGCCTTCGGCGATCCGCTCCTCCGTCATGTGTCGCACGTAGTCGACGAATGGCTGCGGGCCGTCCTCGAGCGCCGCGACGAAGGCATCGACGAGACGACGCGTGCGGCCGTCGAGCGTCGCCCGGTCTACCGCTTCGTAGTGCGGCGACGCGGCGCTGCTCTTTAGAGCCGCGCCCAAATCGTCGACGAGAGCCAGCGACTCGTCGCCGACGTAATCGTGCAGCCTGCGTGACATGCTCGCCTCTCTGTGTCCGAGCGGCGACACGTCGAAGGTGACGGGCAGCGAATCGTCTCGGAAGCACGGCCGAACCCTGTCGGCGCTCTTCTCGTGACTACGCCCGCACACTGATGGTGGCAACTCCGAACGAATCTACGCCTGGGCTGACATGCGGCTTCGCAGGTGGATCCCGACCACGGTTGGTGAGGGACGCAAAGCCATCGGCCCCCGCCCGGCATCGATCGAGCGACCGCCATCTTTGCGGTGCTGATCCACAAGCCCGGTATCACGAGCCCCGAAGTGCACGGGACGCGGATCACGTTGCCCCTCGAGTTGGTCCCGATCGACGGGAGCGCTTACCAGCTCGTGACCCTGGACCTCGGCGCCGACCTCCAGCTCGGGCGCCCCGGCGCCGTGATGCAGCGCATCCTCAGTGTCCGCATGGGCGGCCAGTTCGAAGTCGGCGACATCGTCCTCGCCACCCGATCGATGGACCGGCAGATCGCGGCGAGCGACAGGCCGGGCGGCGTCGACGACGGCGCCGCTCGCCCGGTGGCTCGTTGCTCGACCTCTGCACTCCGAGCATGACGCACTGTGGATGGAGCGAGCGTACCTTCCGTCACGGCAGCAGTCATCCGTTCGGGGTGGCCGAGCGAGCCGCGCACGAGCCATTTGCGCCCCTCTTCGAGCACGAGCATCCAAGCGCGAAGGGGACGATGAAGAGCCAGACGGCCATCGGAATCGGCGCGGTCCCGAAGAGGGCGTTGCCCCACGGCGTCGCACGGCCCGCTCGAGATGTTCCAGGTCGAGGTACTCATCACCGGCCGAGAGGCGGGCGGCCGTTTCGGCCGTGCTCACGCTCGCGACCTCGTCATCGGAAAGCAGATTCAAAATACCGTCGCGCGTGAGGTGCGCGGTTCGATCGTCGTTCTTCGTGCCTCGCTCCAATCACACATCGAAAGTATGCTTCGCCGGGCCTGGGGCGTGTCGTGCGCGGCCCCAAAGGCGCGCCAGATGAACCGCCGCCGTCGTTGCGGGCGCCCCGATACGGGCGATGGTGCCCCCCGGTGCTAGGATTTGTTCGCACAGCTCCAAGGTTGCCAGAATGCCGACGGCCTCGATGGCGGTGTCGACACCGCGCGCGCCCGTGAGCTTCATGATCCTCGACAGCGCCTGGCCGTCGCTGCCGTTCACGGTCGCGGTGGCGCCGAAGCGTTTCGCTACTTCGAGGCGATTGTCGTCGAGATCGATCATGATGATCTCGGCCGGTGCACAGAACTGGGCAGTGAGGAGTGCGGCGAGCCCAATCGGACCAGCGCCGACGATCGCAACGGTGCTCCCCGACGGCACCATCACGCTCTGTGCGCGCGCGACCCGCCTCAAGCTTTGGAGGTACTGCATCTGCAGCTGGGCATGCTCCACGACGTCCTTCGACGAGGCGGGATGATCAAACTTTCGTATGTCCATCTGCTCCTCCTTCGCTTCCACATCCCCCGAGGCATCTGTTCCATCCGTACAGCCCAAAGGATCCGACGTAAGGCCCGGGCGACTACGCGCGTGCTCTTACGCATGCAGTGATACATCGATCGCCCAGGCCGTGACCTGGTAGGCGAGTGCGCATGGAACCCTCCGACTACGTCGCCCTCGGCGCCGGACGGGCAGCGCGACCTTTTTGTGGCGACGGACTCGGCATCAGAAATGCGGGTGAAAGAGCTCATAGGTTTCGAACCCGCCGCCGATGTTGACCGCGCTGAACCCTGCCTGCAGCAGAATCCTCGTCGCGAGATAGCCGCGCTGTCCGACTTGGCAGTAGCTTGCGATTTCCCGGTCGCGCGGGAGCTCAACGAGGCGAGCCCGCAGATCGTCCACGGGAATGTTGACGGCGCCAGGAATATTCCCGGCGGCGAACTCTTTCGGAGTGCGAACGTCGAGCACGAACGGTCGTGGACCGGCGTGGGCGGCCACCAGGGTTTCGACGTCGACCTGAGGATGATCGCCGCGCAGGAGACCGCCGGCGACGAATCCCGCCATGTTGATGGG
>JANNPN010000365.1:0-2958 GCA_031400185.1 Polyangiaceae bacterium | reverse complement strand
TCGGCTCGACGGGCTCCGAGGAGGCGCTCGAACATGAAACTCCACGAATTCGCCGGAGCTCCAAACCCCAAGAAGGTCCGTGTCTATCTCGCCGAAAAGGGCATCGAGGTGCCGTCGGTGACGGTCAACATCATCAACGGCGAGAACCGCCAGCCCGAGTTCTTGAAGAAGAACGCGATGGGCGGCCTCCCGGTGCTCGAGCTCGACGACGGCAGCTACCTACCGGAGTCGCTCGCGATCATCGAGTATTTCGAGGAGCTGCACCCGAACCCGCCGATGATCGGCACGACGCCGCTCGAACGAGCGCGCGTCCGCGCTCTCGAGCGCCTCTGTGAGCTCAGCGTCCTCGGCCGAATCGCGGTCGTGTTCCAGAACACGCACCCGCTCTTCGCCGGGCGCCTCAAGCAGTCCGCCGACGCCGCCGAG
This sequence comes from Polyangiaceae bacterium, assembly GCA_031400185.1. Taxonomy (GTDB): domain Bacteria; phylum Desulfobacterota; class Binatia; order UTPRO1; family UTPRO1; genus UTPRO1. The sequence goes on along the minus strand of JANNPN010000365.1, from coordinate 2,532 downwards.
TCGGCGAAGACGGCGCTCGCGACCAACCTCAAAGTGCTGGACGAGAAGATCGGCTCGAACGCGTTCGTCGCGGGCAACACGCCGACGATCGCCGACTGCACGCTCTTCGCGGCGATCGGGTTCGCAGAGTTCGGTCAAATCCCGATCGACCCGAGCGTGAAGAACATCCACCGCTGGTACGAGAGCTTCAAGCAACGGCCGAGCGCGGCCGCCTGAAAGGAACCCGCATGTCCGCCATCGACGTCACCCGCGAAGGAGCGGTGTTCGTGCTCACCATGAACGCCGGCGAGAACCGCTTCAATCGCGGGTTCGTCGATGATCTCAACGGCGCGCTCGACGAGGTAGAGCGCACGAGCGGACCGGCCGCCCTCGTCACGACCGGCGGCACGGAAAAGTTCTACTCGAACGGCCTCGACCTCGCCTGGCTCGGGAGCGACGAGGGCCGCGGCGAAGGCGCCAGGTTCGTCGAGGCCACGATCACGCTCTTCGCGCGCTTCCTCACGTTCCCGATCCCGAGCGTCGCGGCGATGAACGGGCACGCCTTCGCCGCGGGCGGCATGCTGGCGCTCGCGCACGACTTCCGGGTGATGCGCGCCGACCGCGGCTTCTTCTGTCTCCCGGAAGTCGACATCAATGTGCCCCTTGCCCCGGGCATGACCGCGCTCATCCAGGCGAAGCTCGCGGCGCGCGTCGTCGTCGAGACGCTGCTCACGGGCGTCAGGCTCGGCGGCCCGCAGTGCGTCGAGCGCGGCATCGTCGATGCTGCGGTCGCTGGACCCGACGTGCTGCCGCAGGCGGTCGAGCGCGCGGCGGCGCTCGCGGCGAAGGATCGCGGCACGTACGGCGCGCTCAAGCGCGGACTCTACGCGGCGATCCTGCCGATTCTCACCGGTCCGCAGACGGACGCGGGGCGGGCGACGCGCTAGCCGGCGACGCCGACGGGACGGCTCCCCGCACGGGGTCGTAGCGGATCAGGACGCGGGTGCCGTCTTTCATGCCCTCGCGGAAGCGCGCCTCGTACCTCGTCCAGCCGTCGGGGTACTTCGTCGCGAACGTCGTGAAGAGCCGCTCGTGGCGCGCCGGGTCGCTGACGATCGCACCGGTCGCCGTGAACGTCGGGCCGCCCCTGCTGCCGACCGCGATCCGCGCCCGCGGCCGCCCGGCCTTGATGCGCTTCGCGCGCCAGCTCGTCGCCGGCGTCCCCACCCAGACGGCGCCGTCGTCCCACATGAACCAGATCTCGGCCGGGCTCCCGAAGCCCCCGTCCTTCCGCTCGCTGGCGATGTAGACGTACGTGCTGCTGGCGAGCGAGCGCTCGAGCTCGGGGGTGAGATCGGCGACGGATGCCGTCGCCGTCGCGAGCAGCAGCGCCAGCACCGACGCGCGAGCGGCCAATGCTCTCATGACGGACCCGGGTCCCCGTTGCCGAACGGGGCGAGGAACGTGATGCGGGTACCGCGCCCCGGCGCGGAGTCGACTTGGAGCGCGCCGCCGACCGCGATCGCGCGCTGCTCCATGCCGAGGAGCCCGAGGCTCCGGGCGCCGACGTTCCGCACGTCGAACCCTCGCCCGTCATCGCCGACGAGCAGCCGGATGCCATCGTGGTCGGCATGCACGGAGACGCGCACGAAGTGCGTGTCGGCGTGGCGGACCGCGTTCAGGACGGCTTCCTGCGCGATGCGGTACACCCCGAGCGCCAGATCGCTGCTCATGGCCGGCAGCGCGTCGGGAACGTGCACGTCGATCGTGAGCCGCGGCGTCGACATCGTCTGCGCGAGCGCCCGCAGGCTCTCTGCGAGCCCAAGGTCGCGGAGCACGACCGGGTGCAGGCCGCGCGCGACCGAGCGGAGGTGGTCGATCACGTGGGCGAGCTGGCCGCGCGCGCGCTCGAGCTCGGGAGCCGTCGTCGTCACGTCGGGGCCGAGGCGGCGCGACGTCGCCGCCAGCATGAAGGTGATGCCGGTGAGCTCCTGGCAGATCTCGTCGTGAATGCGGAAGCTCAGGCGCTGGCGCTCCTCCTCGCGTACCGTCACGAGCTGCTGCGTCAGCCGACGCAGCTGTCGCTCGGCATCGAGCCGCTGCGTGATGTCGGTCGAGATGCCGCACACGCCTTCGGCCCGGCCGTGCTCGTCACGGAGCGGGAACTTGATCGAGATGTAGGTGTGTCGTCCGTCGTCGTGCGGCACGACCTCCTCGAACTCGATCGGCTCGTTCCGCTCCATGACCTCGATGTCGTTCTGGCGGAGCGCCTGCGCGATGTCGCGCGGGAAGAGATCGTAGTCCGTGCGGCCGACGAAGTCGCCGCGCGAGACGTGGAAGACCTCCTCGTAGCGGCTGTTGATGAGGAGATACCGCCCGGCGTGGTCCTTCACGTAGATGCACGTGGTGGAGTTGTCGACGAACGATCGCAGGTGCTCGCTCGTCGCCCAATCGGTGGTCGAGACGCGGCGGGCCGCGATCGCTTCCACGTGGCGCGGTGCGAGCGCCCGCGGCGGGTGTCCGCTGCGCCGATCGGCCATGGCTGTGGACCCT
>JANNPN010000358.1:0-44343 GCA_031400185.1 Polyangiaceae bacterium | reverse complement strand
CCGCGAGCACGGGCTCGGCCGCGGCGGCGACCCGCGCCGTGAGGGCCGGGCTCGGCGCGTCGACGCGGTCGGCGGCGAACGCGCTCGCGAGCGTGCCGAGCACCGCCGTCGCCTCATGGCACGCGGCGCACGTTCCGACGTGGGCGGCGTCGCCGGCGTCAGGATGACCGAGGAAGCTGCGCTCGCGGACGTCGTCGCAGATCGGAGTCATCGCTGGATCCCGGCGGGTGCGGCGGCGGCGCCGCCGTCGGCGCGCGCCAGGGTCACGAGGCGTGCCATCGCCTGGTGCATGCGGCTCTTCACGGTGCCACGCGGGATGGCGAGGATCGCCGCCACCTCGTCCTCGCCGAGGTCGTGGAAGTGCCGCAGGATGACCACCACGCGTTGCGCCTCGGGAAGCGCCGCGAGGAGGCGCGCGACGTCGAGGCCCGCGTCGACCCGCCCGATCGCATCCGGCGCCGCGAGCGCGGAGCTGCCCTCGGGTTCGGCGGGCTCGTCCGGCGGCTTCCGGTGCCAGTCGCGCGCGAGGTTGACAGCGATCTGGAAGAGCCAGGTCGGGAACCGGCGGCCGGCGTCGAACCGCGCCGCCGCGCGCACGACGCGGAGCCAGGTCTCCTGCACGAGATCATCGACGTCCCGTCCTCCCGTGTAGCGCGCGAGGAACGCATGCAGCGGCCGTGCATAGCGCCGGTAGAGCGCCGTGAGCGCGGCGTCGTCGCCGGTGGCGACCGCCGCGATGAGCTCCTCGTCGCTCGCCATCGGCGTCCGGAAGGACGCTTAGCACGTGATCCCGGTCGCGGGAACGTCGCCGGCCGGCGGCGACCCCGTGCCCGACCCGTTCGGTCTCGTCCGCTTCGCCATGACCGCGTCGCGGATCTCCTCGGCGAAGCGGCGCACGAGCTGCACCACGCGCGTGAACGGCGGCTCCTCGCCGGGACGGAACGGGACGAGCAACCAGAGCGCGCCGTAGGCGACCACGCCGACGAGGTGGAACGGCGTCAGCATGAGAAAGCCGAAACGCGCCGCCGCCACCGGGAGCGCACACGCCTCGGCGACCGCAGCCGCGACCCCCGCGACCCGCCGGTCCGGCCGGTCGCGAAACCACCCGCTCGGGTCGACGGCGGCAAGCCGGCTCCGGCAGTGCCGGCAGCGGATCGCCTCGGCCCGGATCTCCTCGTCGCAATAAGGGCAGCGTCGGATATCGTCCATGCTGGTTCCCTCCTCGTGCAGTGATACGAGGCGACCCGCGAAAAGGTTCACGCACGATTTCACGACCCCGGGGCCGCCGGGTCGCACGGGCAGGACGCGTACCGCGATCAATCGATCGAGGGCTCGAGGGCGCGACCGGCACATTGGTCATGACGCAGAGCGCTGCCGGTTTGCTCGCCAGTGCCGCGTGCCTGAGCAGCATGACGAGCACCTCTCCAAACGAAACCTCAACATTTACACAGCGAAGTTACGACGCAGTGCATGGCACCACCCTTGCTCTACCCACTACCGTGGCAAGCAACCTCCTTCGCAGTACGAGCAGCACTTCTACTCGTATGGTTGGGTGCAGTACTTCGGAATCCGCGGGGTAATCCCGTGGGGGGGAGCCTCCTCGCGGTACGCTGCGTGGGGAGCCGGGTGGGGACCAGAGCGACGGCACCCCACCCGGCTGCAGCGTGAGAGTTGCGTCACACCCGAGCTGACGCTCGTGCCCACTCGCGCCGTAGCACGCGCCGCTTCGCGAGGTAGAAGATCACCGGGTACACGAGCAGTTCCATCGCGAAGCTCACGGTGATGCCGCCGATCAGCGGCGCCACGAGCCGGCGGGTCACGTCGGCGCCGGTCCCGGTCGCCCACAGCAGCGGCAGAAGCCCGATCATGTCGGTCGCGACGGTCATGGTCTTCGGCCGGAGCCGCATGACCGCGCCTTCGTAGACCGCGGCGAAGAGATCCGCGTCGTTCCGGAGCCGGCCGGTTCTCCGGAAGCGGTCGAACGCCGCATCGAGATAGAGCAGCATCACTTGCCCCGTCTCGGCATCGATCCCGAGGAGCGCGATCACGCCGACCCACACCGCGAGGCTCACGTGGAAGTCGAGCGCCCAGAGGAACCACACCGCGCCGATCAGGCTGAACGGGACCGCGAGGAGGATCACGCCGACCCGGAACCAGCTCTGCGTCGCCGCGTAGAGCAGCAGCACGATGAGCGCGATCGTGATCGGGATCACGACCTGCAGCCGCCGGTTCGCCTGTGCGAGGTACTCGAACCGGCCCGACCAGACCATCGTGTACCCTGCCGGGAGACGAACGCGCTCGCCGACCACGCGCCTCGCCTCGGCGACGTAGCCGCCGAGGTCGCGCGTGCTCGTGTCGAGGTCGACGAAGACCCAGGCCGTGCGCTGCCCGTTCTCGCTCCGGATCATCGGCGGCCCCGCGCGCACCCCGATCGCCGCGAGGTCGCCGAGCGGGATCTGCGCGCCGCCGGCGCTCGTCACCAGCACCCGGCGAAGCGCCGGCAGGTCGTCGCGGAGCTCGCGGGCATAGCGCACATTTACGGGGTAGCGCTCGATGCCCTCGACCGTCGTCGTCACGTTCCGGCCGCCGATCGCCGTCTGCACGACCTCCTGCACGTCGCCGGTCGTGAGCCCGTAGCGAGCGGCGGCCTCCCGGTCGACGTCGATGTCGAGGTAGTAGCCGCCGAAGGCGCGCTCAGGGTAGGCGCTCAGCGTGCCTCCGACGGCACGGACGGCGGTCGCCGTCGCGTCGGCGAGCGCCGCGAGCTCGCGCAGGTCCGGCCCCATGATCTTGATGCCGACGGGCGTCTTGATGCCCGTCGACAGCATGTTCAGTCGATTCTCGATCGGCGCGGGCCAGGCGTTCGCGACCCCCGGCACGGAGACCGCCGCGTTCAGACCCTGGTGCCGTGTGCCGTCCGCATCGGTCCAGCCGTACTTGAGCTCGTCGGTCGTGATCGGGCGCGACGCCGGCCAGAACGTCGACGTGAACGGCGCCTTCAGCGACTCCGGCCAGCCGCTCGTCATGCGCTCGACCGTCCGCGTCCGCCAGCGCGCGGGATCGGTGTGGAGCCGCACGACGGTCTCGATCATCGACAGCGGGGCGGGGTCCGTCGCGGTATCGGCACGGCCGATCTTGCCGTGGACGCTCGCGACCTCGGGGAAGGCCGCAATCAGCTTGTCGGTCTGCTGCAGGAGCTCCTTGCTCTTCGTGATCGAGATCGAGGGGTCGGTGGTCGGCATGTAGAGCAGGTCGCCTTCGTCGAGCGGCGGCATGAACTCGCTCCCGAGCCGCTGCCAGGGGTAGATCGTCGACGCTGCGAGCACGACGACCGCGGCGAGCGTCGCCCACGGGTGGCGCATCACTGCACGGAAGCACGGGTCGTAGAGTGCGATCGACAGCCGGCTCACCGGGTTTCGCTCTTCCGACGGGATGCGCCCGCGGATCAGATAGACCATCAGCACGGGCACGACCGTGATGCCGAGGAGCGCGCCCGCCGCGATCGCGAACGTCTTGGTATAGGCGAGCGGCGTGAAGAGCCGTCCCGACTGCTCCCCGAGCGCGAAGATCGGCAGGAAGGCGACCGTGATGACGAGCAGCGAGAAAAAGAGGCTCGGGCCCACCTCCACACAGGCGGCGGTCACGAGCTCGACGCGGGAGCGTGCGGACGGCGGCCGCTCCGATTGACGATCGCGCTCGAGGTGCTTGTGCGCGTTCTCGATCATGATGTTGGCCGCGTCGACCATGACGCCGATCGCGAGCGCCAGGCCGCCGAGGCTCATGATGTTGGCGTTGATCCCGAGGAGGGTCATCACGAGGAGCGACGCAAGGAGGCCGACCGGCAGCACCAGCACCGCGACGAGCGCGCTTCGCACGTGCCCGAGGAAGACGAGGATGATGAGCGCGGTCACTACCAGCTCCTCGAAGACCGCCTTGCGCAGCGTACCGACGGCGCGTTCGATGAGCGCCGAACGGTCGTAGGTCGTCTTCACGAAGACGCCGGGCGGGAGCCCGTCTTCGAGGTCCGCGAGCTTCCGCTTCGCGTCCGCGATCACCTTGAACGCGTTCTCGCCGAAGCGCGCGATGATCACGCCGCCGACGGCCTCGCCGCGGCCGTCGAGCTCGCCGACGCCCCGGCGCATCGCGCCGCCGAGCTGCAGGGTCGCGACGTCGCGCAAGAGGATCGGGGCGGCGGGGGGAGGCGGGGCGGCGGGCGCCAGCACGCGGCCGCCGCGTTCCGCGGGACCGACGACGACCCGGCCGAGATCGTCGAGGCCGCGGAGGTAGCCTCGGCTCCGCACCATGTACTCGTGCTCGGCCATCTCCAGGACCGCACCGCCGACGTCGGCGTTCGAGCGCTCGATCGCCACGGTCACGTCGCCGATCCCGAGCCCGTAGGCCTCGAGCCGCTGCGGGTCCAGCACGACCTGGTACTGGCGGACGACGCCACCGATCGGCGCCACCTCGGCGACGCCGTCGACGGCGGTGAGCGGGTAGCGGAGATACCAGTCCTGCAGGCTCCGCAGGCCCGCGAGGTCCTGGTCCGCGGGACGGAGCGCGGCGCCCGTGAGCGGATCCACTCCCGGCGTCTCCCATGCCCGCACCTTCACGAGGGCGTCGCGGCGCTCGGCGGGAACGTCGTCGACGCGCGCGTACCAGCGATCGTCCTCGACGTCGTGCCAGAGACCGCGCGGATGGTCGGGCGACCAGTATCCCGGGTAGAGCACGTACTGATACACCCAGCCGAGCCCGGTCGCGTCGGGGCCGAGCTTCGGCTGGACGCCCTTCGGTAGTCGGTCGCCGACGAAGCTGAGCGCCTCGAGCACGCGACTTCTCGCCCAATAGATGTCGGTACCCTCGTCGAAGAGTACGTAGACGAACGACAGCTCGAACATGCTCGCGCCGCGGACGACCGTCGATCCGGGGACCGACAGCATCGCGGTCGTGAGCGGATACGTCACCTGATCCTCGACGACCTCGGGATTCTGACCCGGATACTCGGCCACCACGATCACCTGGACGTCCGACAGATCGGGTAGGGCGTCGAGGCGTACGTGACGCGCGCCCCACAGCCCGGCCGCGACGAGCAGTGCCGTCACGAGCAGCACGAGCAGACGGTACCGGATCGAGAACGTGATGATGCGCGCGATCATCGCGGAGGCGCGACCACGCGATCGGCGAGGTACTTCCGAATCGCTTCCTGGGTGTGGCTCTCGGCGTCGAGCAAGAATTGCCCGCTCGTGACGACGCGCTCGCCCTCGGCCACGCCGCGCCGAACCTCGACCACGCCGTCGTCGCCGGACTCGCCGACCTGGACCTCGCGCGGCTCGAACCGTCCGCCGTCGAGCGCCACGAAGAGCAGACGGCGTGTCCCGGTGTCGATGACCGCCTCGCGCGGTACCAACAGGACGTCAGACGCCACCGTCGCGGCGATGCGAGCGATCGCGAACATCCCCGGGCGGAGGGTCAGGCCCGGATTCGCAAGGCGGGCGCGGACCGTCGCGGTGCGGGTCGCCGGGTCGACGTGCGGGTGGACGAAGCTCACGATCCCGGGCACGTCGCGACCGGCCGCACCGTCGATCCTCGCGTCCACCGCGGCGCCGACCGCGACGGTAGGGAGGTCCGGCGGGTGGACGCGGACGTCGAGCCACAGGGTCGAGTGGTCGACGATGCGGAGAACCCGCGTCCCAGCCTGGACGGCGGCACCCGCGACGACGAGCTTCTCGGTGACGTGCCCGGTCGCCGGGCTCGTGAAGGTGATGGTCCGCGGCGCCTCGGAGAGCGTCGCCAGGCGGTCGACGTCCTGCGGGCGGAGCCCGAGCCGCTCGAGCTTCCGCCGGGTCGCGCGCGCGAGCGTGTCACGGGCACCGCCAGCGGCGTCCGCGCCCCGACGGCTCGCGATCAGCTCCTCGACGGCGACCTGCAGCTCGGGGCTGTAGAGCTCGAAGAGCGGGGCGCCGGCCTCGACGTGCATGCCGACGGTGTCGGCGTAGAGCCGCTCGACCCAACCAGAGACGCGGAGACTCAGGTCGTGGATGTTCGGCTCGGCCTCCTCGATCGTGCCGACGGCGCGGATCGTCCGCTGCACGTCGCCGCGCCGCACCGTGTCCACGCGGACGCCCATGTTCTGGACGACCACCGGGTCGATGTGGAGGACCGCGCCGTCGGCGGCGCTCCCAGCCCCGCCGAGGGGTGTGAGCTCCATGTGACAGATCGGGCAGAGACCGGGCGCGTCGCGGATGACCTCGGGATGCATGCCGCACGTCCAGAGCTGCCGCTTCGCGACGACCGGCGGCGAAGGGTGCGGGCCGGCAACCGGCCACGACGTCCACGCCGCAACGCCGACCAGACACAGCACGCCGATGGCGCCCACCGCGTCCCGGGCCTTCATCGCGCCACCGCCACGCTGGCCGGCGCCAGCGTCTCGACGTCGACGCCGAGCAGGGCTTCCAGGTCGGCGACCGCGCGCTGATGCGTCGCGCGCACCTCGGCCGCGAGGAGCGCGACCTCGAGCACCTGCGTGCGCGCCGCGACGACGTCGTCGAACGCGGCCGAGGCGTTCGCGTACGCGCGCTCCGTCGCGTCGACGGCGCGTTCGGCATTGCTCCGGAGGGGTCCGTGGACGATGGCGAGGCGCCGCTCGCCGTCGCGGACCACGCTGAGCGCGGCGACCACCGCAGCAGCGCGGTCGAAGCGGGCCTGGCGCTGGCGTGCCAGCGCCGCGTCGAGCTCCGCGCGGCTTTCGCGGACCATCGCCCCGACCGACCGCAGCAGGGTCGGAATCGAGATCGCGGCCCCCGCCAGTTGCGCGGCCGCGCCCTCCATGCCGACGAAGGGATTGACGTCGGGAATGTACTGAAGCCGCGCGAGGGTCAGGGCGTCGCGGCGACCCGCGACCTCGCGGGCGAGCACGGCAAGCTCGGGATCGGACACCGCCGCGACCGCGAGCACCTCGTCGTCATCCGCCGCGAGCACACGGGGCGGCTCACCCGTGGACGGCGGCGGCAGCGGCGCGTCGAAAGGGCGCGCCATCATGGCGTTCAGGGTGCTCCGGCTCTGCGTCAGGCCGGCAGCGAGCGTCGCCTCCTCGTCGCGCGCGCGAGCGACCGCGTCGGTCGCGGCGATCAGTGGCGCCGTGTCGCCGCCGCCGCTCACCCGCGCAGCGCTCGCGTCGGCCTGCACGCGGCGAAGCCCGGCCGCGTCCGCGGCGAGACGTACGCGCACCGCCGCGAGCCCGTAGTCCGCCCATGCCGCGAGCACGCGGCGGCGCCGGTCGAAGCGCAGCGCCAGGAAGCGGAGTCCCGCTGCTTCCGCTTCGGAGGTCGCGACCTTGCCCCCTTGGTAGACCTTTGCCGGGAACGCGAGCGTCTCCATCGGATCGAAGCCGAGCATGACACTCGTGTCGCCGCCGGAGAGCATGCGACGGACGTCGAGCGAGATCGGTGTGTTCGGATAAGCGCCGGCGCGGTCGATGCGGTGCACTGCTGTCGCCCACGCGAAGTACGCCGCCTCGACCTCGCCGTCGGCGGCGAGAGCGCGCGCGACGACGTCGCGCCAGGTCGGAGCGTGCGGGAGCTCCGGAAGCGCGCGCTCCTCGAACGGTTCGCGGTAGGGCGCGCCGGTGCGCGCGAGCGCGGCCCGTTGCTCGTCGGCGGTGCGCGGCGCTAGCACGCAGCCGCTGGTCGCGGCGAGCACGGCTGCCGCGACGAAGGTCGTCTTCTCGATGTGAAAATGCACGATCGTCCTCCCTCGAAGTGGATGCAGCGAGGCGCCGGGACCAGGACGGTCTCCGGCGGCGCGGGGCGACCGACAGCGGCCGTCCCGTCAGCGAGGCGAGGTCAGATCAGGAGGGTGGAGTGCAGGGCGACGAGCGTCGTCGGCGGCGAGCCCCGCAGGGTCGCCCGCAGGAGCGCCACGGGCTCGGCATCGATCGCCATCGGCGCGAGGAGCGCCGTCGCCACGGTGGTACCGAGCGCGGTGAAGAGGTGGTGCAGGTCCGGCGTGCCGGCACCGAGCGCGGCGGGCAACACGCTGAGATGTACCGTGCAGCAGCGCTCGGCGTCGGCAGTCGTCCCGTCCTGGCCGCGGTGACAATGCGACCGGCAGCATTCCTTCGGCCCGATCGTCTCGAGGTAGCGCGCGTAGCTCGTCGACGACACGAGCGCGACCCCGATCGTGAAGATCAGGGCCGCGAGGATCCGCGCGCGTGGACGCCGCATGGGAGAAGCCTTCCCGAGGCGTCGTGGGGAGTCAAGACGGTTTTCCCGCGACGACGCGCACGACCGCGTTGTAGTCGGGCTCGCCGCTCGCGGGATCGAGCCGCCGGCCAATCAGCACGTTGCCCTCGGGCCAGTACACCTGGAGCGTCCCTGGGGCGACGCGGGCGATCCGGCAGCGGCCCGCGAACCGGCCGAGGGCGGAGGTGAGCTCGACCGGCGCGTCCGCGCGGAGGCCGAGGCGGGCGGCATCCGACGCCGCCATGAAGACGGCGTCGCGTCCGCGCGTGCCCGTCAGGGCATCGTCGCGGCTCTGGGTCATCGAGTTGAACTGCTTCCCGCGGCGCGTCGTGACGACGAACTCGTCGGGCGCGCGCTCGGTCGGTGCGACCGTGATGGGAACGAAGCGAGCCCGCCCGCCGGGAAGATCGCCGCAGACTCCGTCCGCGCAGAGCAGGGGACCGCCATACTGCACCGACTCGCCGGCGCTCCGGAGTCCGCCGATTCCGCGGTAGAGCGGCATGACACGCTCCATCTCGTCGCGGATCGCCTGCGCATCCTCGCACCCGAACCGAGTCCGGTGCGACTCGTCGAGCGCGGCGCGGCCGACGGCGGCGAGGATCTCCCATTCGGCACGCGCCTCGCCGATCCGGCGTCCCGAGATCTCAGGGGTGAAGCGCACACGCCGCTCGGTCGTCGTCGACGTGCCGCCGCCGCGTTGCTCGTAGCGCGTCGCCGCCGGCAGCACGAGCACGGCGTCGCTTTCGACGAGCGTCGACGTGTTGAGGACGATGTCCTGATGAATCCGGAGCGGCACACCCGCCAGGGCGTCGGCGCACCACGCCGGATCCGGCATGGTCTCGAGGAAGTTGCCGCCGACCAGATAGAGGACGTCGAGCCGGCCGGCGTGCGCGGCGTCGAGCATCGCCGCCGTCATGAGACCGGGCGCCGTCGGCACCGGGAACCCCCACGCGCTCTCGCAGCGCGCACGGGCGGCGGGATCGTCGAGCGGCTCGCCACCCGGCAGCACATTCGGCACGCTGCCGCACTCCGCGGCGCCCTGGACGCCGCTGTGGCCGCGGATCGGCATGAGCCCCGTGCGCGGACGCCCGAGCATGCCGCGCGCGAGCGCCAGGTTGATGAGCGCGGCCACGTTCTCGACCCCGAACTGGTGCTGTGTGATCCCCATGCTCCAGACGAAGACCGTGGTCCGCGCCGACGCGTAGAGCGCGGCGAAGCGCTCCATCTCCGCGCGCGCCAGGCCGGACTCGCGCTCGAGGAGCGGCCAGTCCTGCGCAGCGAGCGCGGCGACGAGCGCGTCGAAGCCGGTCGTGTGGGCGGCGACGAACGCGCGGTCGATCGCGTCCCGGGCGAGGAGCGCCTTCAGCACGCCGTTCACGAACGCGCGGTCGCCGCCGATCGTCACGGGGAAGAACGCGTCCATGAGCGCGGTGCCGAAGACGGCGCTGCGCGCGACGGACGGCACCCAGTAGCGCTCGAGGCCAGGCTCGCGGAACGGGTTCACGACGACGATCCGCGTCCCGGCCTGCTTCGCGTAGTGCATGTACTTCGTGCTGACCGGCTGATTGTTCGCGAGGTCGCTGCCCCAGATCACGAGCAGGTCGGTGCCGATCCAGTCCTTGAGCGAGCACGTCGCCGCGGCGACCCCGAGGCTCCGTTTCATCGCGATCGTGCTCGCGGCGTGGCAGAGCCGGGCATCGTTGTCGACGTTGTTGGTGCCGAGCGCGCGCGCCACCTTCTGCGCGACGTAGTAGGTCTCGTTGGTGAGCCCGCGTGAGGTGGTGAAGAACGCCATGCGGTCCGGCGTCGTCGCGCGGAGCCGCGCGCCGGCGAGCGCCTCCGCATCCTCCCACGCGAGCCGGCGAAACCCGGACGCGCCGCGCTCGAGCAGCATCGGAAAGGGCAGGCGGCCGAGCGCACGCAGCTCGGTGCTCGACATTCGGCGCAGGCGGGCGACGTCGGACACGAGGGTGGGGTCGAGCGCCGGCATCGTATTCAAGCGCAGCAGCTCGAGTCGCGTCATGCACAGATGGACCCCGTCGATCACGTCGTCGCGGAGCCCGCGCGGTCCGAGCGCGCAACCGTCGCAGACGCCGTCACGAAGAATACGCCACGCGTACGGCAGCTGGTCGCGGTTCCGCCAGACGATCCGCGCCATGTCGCGGAAGTGGCGCGGCTTCGCGACGTTCAACCCGAACGGGAGGTTCACGACGACTCGGCGCGCGACTGGAGGCGGCGCGGGGGCGCGCCGGTGCGTGCGGTCACGCGGTCGACCAGGTACTTCGCGAAGTCCTCGCGCGACGCGTGATCGACGAGGGTCACCAGCCGGCCGCGCTCGGTCCGCGTCAGCGTCCGCCAGTCCGCGAGCGAGATCTTGCAACCGATCTCGTCGAGCGCGGCGCGCATCGGGCGGGCGATGAAGTCGAGCGGATCGGCGCCTGGCGCGCTCGGATCGCGACCCGGATCGACGCGCGTCGCGACGGCGCCACGGAGGCGCCCGTGTCCCGCGTAGACGTTGCACGCTCCGTCGCGGACGAAGCCCGCGAGGGTCATCCCGGATTCCTCGGCGAGTGCCACCGCGAGACTCGACGGGGCCGACACCGCCGCGACGATCGGGATCGCCGCCGCGAGCGCCTTCTGCACGATCTCGAAGCTCGCCCGGCCGCTGACCAGCAGGATCGGCGTCTCGGGTCGCGGCTTGGTGCGGAGGCGCCAGCCGACCACCTTGTCGACCGCGTTGTGGCGGCCGACGTCCTCGCGAGCGGCGAGCAAGCCGCCCGCGGCGTCGAAGAGCGCCGCTCCGTGCAGCCCGCCGGTCGCCTGGAAGACCGGCTGCGCCGCTCGGAGGCGTTCGGGAAGCGCGCCCAGGAGCTCCATGTCGACCTCGGGCCCGGGCGGGACGGGCGGCCGCTCGCGCAGGACGGCGGCGATGCTGCTCGCGCCGCAGAGCCCGCAGCTCGTCGACGCGAGCGCGTGGTTCCGCGCGAGGCGATCACGGATCTCGCCGACGGGCCGCGTGATGCGCACGTCGACGACGTTCGCACGGTCGGGCTCGTCGGGGTGGCGGCGGAACACGATGCTCTCGACCTCGCGCGCCGACGCGATCGCGCCCTCGCTCGCGAGCATGCCGAGCACGAGGTCGACGTCGTCCCCCGGCGTGCGCATGGTGACGAGCCAGCGCCAGCCGTTGAGCTCGATCTCGAGCGGCTCTTCCACGGCGAGCGCGTCGACCGCAGGCGTCGCGGCACCAGCGCCCACCCGCACGACGTCGGCGGTGACGGTCGGCTCGGCCAGGGTCTCACGCACGATCGTCGGGTCGGACACTCGGGCGACGATAGCAACGGCCCCTTCGGCGAAACAACCGACGCGCGGGCTCAGGCGTCCGCCGACCAGCGCGCGGCAAGGGCCGCGAACTCCTCCGCCGTGTTCGCGCCGCAAAAGCTGTCGCCCTCGGGATCGAGCGCGCGGAGCACGTCGGCGGGCACGCGGCGGACGCGCGGGCCGGCGGCGACGGCGTGGACGCGGCGCTCGCCGGCCGCCACCAAGGCCTGGAGCGCGGGCGCGAGCTCGCGGCGGTAGAGCGCAACCAGGGGTTGTGGGCGCGCATCCCAGATCGGGACCACGACGTCGACGTCCGCGCTGCGCTCGGCGGCGAGCCGCGCGATCACCGCGGTCCGCACGAGCGGCGTGTCGCACGCGAGCGCAAGAGCCCACGGTGCGGTGACGCTCGCGAGGCCGAGCGCGAGCGCCGGCAGCGGTCCTGCCCCGGGCCGTTCGTCACGCACCACGACCGGAGGAGGGTCGACGTCGAGCGGCGGGAGATCCTGCGACGGCGCCGCGACCAACACGACCTCGCGCGTCCACGTCCGCGCGCGCGCGACGACGTGCGCGAGCAGGGGACGGCCACCGAGCTCGAGCCACGCCTTCGGGCGACCCATGCGTGACGATCGCCCGCCCACGACGACGATCGCCGCGAGGTCGGCGATCTCCGAGCGCGCGACGGTTGACGGTGACATCGTGAGGTCGGCGCGCGCCGCTACCCTGGCGCGTCTCCGAGCGAGCATGCTATGCAACGACCTGTTCCGCAATCGGCGGTCGTCCGCTTCAGGTGGTGGCTAGGTCCCGCGCAAGAAAGCGTCGCGAACTCCGTCAGGTCCGAAAGGAAGCAGCGGTACCGACTCCCTTTCTGTGCCGCGGGGGCGCCTAGCTGCCACCTCGAGCGGACGACCGTCGGTCGCACCAACCGACCCGCGATGGTGGAGACCCGCGAACGATGGCGTACCTGGTACTGGCCCGGAAGTGGCGGCCGCAACGATTCGACGACGTGGTGGGCCAGGACCACGTCACCACCACGCTCCGGAATGCCATTGCCCAGGGACGCCTCGCACACGCGTTTCTGTTCTCCGGCCCGCGCGGCGTAGGCAAGACCACGATCGCGCGCCTGCTCGCGCGCGCCCTCAACTGCGCGACGGGTCCGACCGCCGAGCCCTGCGGCAGCTGCGGGAGCTGCACCGACATCGCCGCCGGAAGCGCGCTCGACGTGGTCGAGATCGACGGCGCCTCGAACACCGGCGTCGACAACATTCGCGACTTGAACGAGGCGGTCCGCTATCGCCCGGCGTCGGCGCGCTTCAAGGTGTACATCATCGACGAAGTGCACATGCTTTCGACGGCCGCGTTCAACGCGCTCTTGAAGACGTTGGAAGAGCCGCCGGAGCACGTGAAGTTCATCTTCGCGACGACCGAGGTGAACCGCCTCCCGCCGACCGTCGTGTCGCGCTGCCAGCGCTACGAGTTCAAGCGCATCCCGATGCCCGAGCTCCTGGCGCGCCTGAAACAGATCGTCGCGGACGAGAAGATCCAGACGACCGACGCCGCGCTCTTCGATCTCGCGCGTGAAGCCGACGGCAGCATGCGCGACGCGCAGTCGCTGCTCGATCAGGTGATCGTGTTCGCGGGGAAGAAGATCGGCGAGGCCGAGGTGCGCGCCGCCCTCGGCGTCGCGGACCGCTCGGTGCTCTATCGAACGACGGAAGCCATCTTGCGGCGCGATCCGGCAACCTGTCTGCGCGCCCTCGACGAGCTGCACCGCTACGGCTACGAGGTCGGGCAGTTCTGTCGCGACCTCGTCCGCCAGCTCCGGCACCTGACGGTCGCGGCGCTCTTCCACGATCCTGCCCTCCTCACCGACCTCCCCGACGCCGAGGTGCAGGAGACCATGCGGCAGTCCGAGCTCCGGTCCGCAGACGATCTCCAGCGGCTCTTTCGGCTCATCCAGGCGAACGTCGAGGAGATCCGGAAGTCGATCCTGCCGACCGTCGTGCTCGAGATGACGCTGGTCAAAATGGCGACCCTCCCGGACGCGGCGCCGGTCGATCAGCTGATCGCGCGTCTCGAGTCGATGGAGCGCCGTCTCGGCGGTGGTGCCGAGCCGCCCCCGCGCGGCGGCGAGCGGGTCATGTCGGCGGCGGCGGCGGCGCCGGCACGCCAGCCGCCTCCGGCAGCGAGGGCACCAAGCGCGTCGCGCATGGCGGTCGCACCCGCATCCCCGGCGCCGCAGCCTCCTGCCGCCGTCGCTGCGGCTCCTGTCGTGGAAGCCACGGGCGCCGGCTGGACCGGCTTCATCGCCGCCGCGCAGAGCAAGATCACACTGAAGATCTGGCTCAACGGCGCTCGCATGCTGGAGGAGACCGACCAGTTGCTGCACATCGGGGTCGACAACGAGGGCTTCCAGCGCGAGCTCAAGAAGCCTGACACGATGGCGGTGCTGCAGGAGATCGTCACGCGCTGCTACGGTGGGAGCCGCCAGGTGCAGGTGAGCGTCGCCAAGCCACCCGCGGAGGAGATCGCGATGCGCATGGCGGCCGAAGATGCCCAGCGCCGCGAGGTCAAGGAACGCGCCCAGCAGAGTGCCAGCGTCCGGGCCGCAGTCGACATCCTCGGCGGCGAGGTGACCGACGTGCGGCCGCGGAGCCGCGGAGGAAAGCTATGAGCTTCGGAGACATCGGCAACATCATGAAACAGGCGCAACAGCTGCAAGAGCGGCTCGCACAGGTGCAGGACGACGTCGCCCGCCGGACGGTCGAGGCCGCCGCCGGCGGCGGGATGGTCAAGGTGACGGTCAATGGCAAGCACGAGCTCCTCACGCTCACGATCGATCCGTCGGTGCTGAAAGAGGACGTCGAGCTCGTCCAGGACCTCGTGCTCGCCGCGGTGAACGAGGGGCTCCGGAGCGCGCAGCGCATGGTCGCCGAGGAGATGACCAAGGTGACCGGCGGCCTCAAGATCCCCGGGCTCGGCTAAGGCGACGGTCGGATGGCGTACACGCCCTCGATGACGCGCCTCATTCAGGAGCTCTCCAAGCTCCCCGGGATCGGGGAGAAGACCGCTGCCCGTCTCGCATTCCACGTCCTGCGCAGCGACCGCAGCCTGTGCGACGGGCTCGCCGACGCGCTCAAGGCGCTCAAGGACCAGACCCGGCTCTGTCAGACGTGTCACGGGCTCACCGAAACCGATCCGTGCGTGATCTGCGCCAACAGCGAGCGCGCGGCGGACATCATCTGCGTCGTCGAGGAGCCCGCGGATCTCATTGCCATCGAGCGCTCGCGCGGCTTTCGCGGCCGCTACCACGTGCTGCAGGGGGCGCTCTCCCCGCTCGACGGCGTCGGGCCCGAGGATCTCCAGATCGGCGGCCTGCTGCAGCGCTTGCGCGGCGACACCGTCCGCGAGGTCATCCTCGCGACCAACCCCACCGTCGAGGGCGAGGCGACGGCGCTCTACCTCGCTCGCCTCATCAAGCCTCTCGGCGTGCGCGTCACCCGCATCGCGCACGGTATTCCAATGGGCGGCGACGTCGAGTACGCCGACGTCGTGACGCTCGGCCGCGCGCTGGACGGCCGGCGAGATATGTGATCGGAACGCCCGCGGCTTCCCGCAGAGCGGGTTCCCCAAGGAGGATGTCATGCGAGGAGTGATCGTGGCCGGGAGTGTGTTCCTGGCGAGTATGATGATGGCGGCGGCGCCCGGGCGTGCCGCCGCGGACGACGTGCTGGCGACCGTGGGTGCCAAGTCGTTCACGCGTTCCGACATCGAGCTGCGCGTGAAGCCGAAGCTCATCGAGGTCGAGGCCCAGAAGTACGAGATCATGCGCGAAGGGCTCGACGAGGCCGTCGCGGAGGAGCTCTTTCGGCTCGAAGCCGAGAGCCGCAAGATCTCGCCGGAGCAGCTCGAGAAGGACGAGATCGAGGCGAAGATCCCGGCACCGAGCGACGCCGACATCCAGAAGGTCTACGACGACAACAAGGAGGAGCTCCAAGGCCAGGCCCTCGAGCAGGTGAAGCCCCAGATCGTCGAGTATCTGAAGGCGGAGAAGGGGCAGGGCCGCCGGCTGGCGTTCATCCAAGAGCTGAAGACGAAGTACAAGGCGGCAGACAAGCTGAAAGCGCCCACGGTCCAGGTCGCGACCGCGGGACGTCCGGAGCGAGGCGGCGGCGCGAAGGCGCCGATCACGATCGTCGAGTTCTCGGACTACCAGTGCCCGTTCTGCAAACGCGGTGAGGACGCCGTGCAGAAGGTGGTCGACACCTACGGCGACAAGGTCCGCGTCGTCTTCCGCGACTACCCGCTGCCGTTCCACGACCGCGCGCGGCCGGCCGCCGACGCCGCGGCGTGTGCCAACGCGCAGGGCAAATTCTGGGAGTACAACAAGAAGCTCTTCGCCAACCAGAACGCGCTCAGCGACGAGAACTTCAAGACGTACGCGAAGGACCTCGGCCTCGACACGGCGAAGTTCGACGAGTGCTATGCGAAAAAGCCGTACTCGGCCGACATCGACAAGGACATGGTCGACGGCATCGCGGCCGGGGTGAACGGCACGCCGGCCTTCTTCATCAACGGCCGCGCCCTCTCCGGCGCGCAGCCGTTCGAGAAGTTCAAGGAGATCATCGACGAGGAGCTGGCGGCGGCCAAACCCGCGTCCTGATCCATGCACGGCGGACGGTGGGTTTCGGCTCACCGTCCGCCGGTGTCCGCCGCTGCGGACGCCATGCGAGATCGACTGCGAGTCGCCGCTCGCCGAAAAATTGACGGCCCCCCGCTGAAAACGCCGGCAATACACGGCACCGGCGCTGGCATAGCAGTTGCTGATCTCGGCGATGCCGAAGCGGTTGCCCGCGTCGCTGGTCGAGATCGTCCTGCGCTCGGCGATCACCGGCTGGATCGCCGCGCTCTACGGCGCCCTCTACATTTACGCCAAGGCCGACTTCGTGACGACCGGCACGCTCTGGCTCTTCACGTGGCCGTTCTGCATCCTGCTGGCGGTCGCGACTCTCGCACACGTCTGGTTGGTCGGTGCCGGCGGCGCGCGCTTCCCGTCGCCGGCACGATGGGTGGCACCGTTGAACCGGGCTCTCGCGACCGCCACGCCCGAGGTGCTCCCCGCCGATGTGCTGACCGCGGCGCTCGTGCGACTGCCGGCGTTCCCGGCAGTCGACGCGCTCTGGTCGGCGCTCGTCGCGGGAAGCGTGGTGCTCAGCATGGGCGCGATCGAATGGCACGTCGCCGGCGCCACGCGGAACGTCGAGCCGATCCTCGTCGGCGGCATGATCGCGACCGCGCTCTATGCCGCGATGAGCTTCACGGTGACCGAGATGCTGGTGCACCGGCCCTGCCAGCGCTTACGCCTGGCCGCGGCGAGCGTCGGCCTCGATCCCTACGTCGGTCCGGCGCTCGCGACTCCCGTCCGGATCGTCACGCTCGCGACCCCGACCGTCCTCGCCTTGCTCGTGGCACCGCCGCTGGTGCACGCGCGCGGGGCGACACCCATCGGCGTCGCACACACCGTCATCGTCGTGCTCGGGACCGCGCTCTGCGTCGGGCTCGCGTGGCTCCACGCGCTCGCGATCCGTGAGGCCGCGGCCGACCTCGGCCAGGCCGCGCGGCGCCTGGTCGGCACGGGGGCGGCGCGCTTCATCACCGGCACGATCGACGCCGAGCTCGTCGGCATGGCGCGCGCGTTCAACACCGCCGCGAGCCATGTCGACCGCTCGTTGCAGATCTCGGCCGCGCGCTACTCCGCGCTCTTCGAGGGCGCCGGCGATGCGATTCTGTTGGTCGAGCCGACGACGGGTCGCATCCTCGAGGCGAACCGGCGCGCGCTCGAGCTCACGGGGCTCGGCGAGCTCGCGCTCAAGGCGACCGAGTTCGAGGCGCTCTTCGCCTTCGAGACCCCGCTCGAGAACGTGCGCCGCCTGCCGGCTGGCACCTATCGGTGGCGCGCCGGGCTTCGGGTGCAGCGTGCGGACGGCTCGGAGTGCCCCGTCGACCTGGCGCTCAGCACGGTCGCCGTCGGCGACCACACGGTGTTGCAGGCGATCCTCCACGACGTCGGCGAGCGCGAGCGCATCGAGGGCGAGCTCCGGCAGTCGGTGCAACGCCTCGAGGGGCTCTACCACCTCGCGGTCACGCTGGGTGGGACCGTCGAGCAGGTCGCCGAGCACATCGCGGCGACGCTGCCGGCGCTGCTCGACGTCGCCATGGTCGCCGTCACCCTCTACGACGGCGACGAGCAGGTCCTGCTCGCGCTCTTCGACGGCGGCACGATCCGGCGCGGACTGCGGCTCCCGCTCGCGGGGACGGCGGCGCAGCGGGTCCGCGACGAGCGCCGCGCGTCGGTCGTGACCGACGCGGCGACGCGATTCCCAGCCGACAGCCTGCTCCGCGCGCACGGCATCGCAAGCTACGTCGGGATTCCCGTCTTCGACCGCGACGGCGAGGTCGCGGGGCAGGTGGCCGTCATGGACCCGCGCGTCCGCCGGCCACGCGACCAGGACATGCGTCTCCTCTCGACCTTCGCCGGCCGACTCGCCCGGGCGCTGCACGACGACGAGTACGTCCGCGAGCGCGACGACTTCCTCGCCCGCGTGACCGCGCAGAACACGGAGCTGCGGGCCGCCCAAGCGCGCCTGACGGAGGCCGATCGGCTCAAGAGCGAGTTCATGGGGATGATGTCCCACGAGCTTCGCACGCCGCTCAACATCTTCATGGGCTACACCGAGCTGATGCTCGACGCGGCGAACGAGCAGACCGGCATGGAGCTCGACGACCAGCGCGACGTCCTCGGCCGGATGCTCGGCTCGGCGCGGACGCTTGCCGGGCTCGTCGAGGACACGCTCAGCGTCCTCCGGCTCGAAAGCGCGGGCGTGCGTGTGCTGCTCGAGCCGGTGTCCTTGGCGGCGATCTTCGCCGAGCTCCGCGGCGCCGAGCGCCTGCTCCGCACGTCGTCGGCGGTGCAGGAGGACTGGATCGTCGACGCCGACGTCCCGAGCGTGCCGTCCGACCGCATGAAGCTCCGCCAGATCCTGACCAACCTCGTAGGAAACGCGCGGAAGTTCACGCGCGAGGGGACGATCGCGGTCCGCGCCGCGCGGGTCGATGCCAACCAGATCGCGATCAGCGTGCGCGACACCGGCTGCGGCATCGCGGCCGCGGACGTGCCCCATGTCTTCGAGCTCTATCGCCAGGCGGCCAACGGGTGGGCGCACAACGGCTGCGGCATCGGCCTCTACATCGTGCGGCGCTACTGCGAGCTGCTGGGCGGCAGTGTGACCGTCGAGAGCGAGCTCGGCGTCGGAAGCTGCTTCACCGTGACCTTGCCCGTTCGCGCGGTCACCGGCGGCGTGATCGAGCACGCCCGTCCCGCGGCCTAGAAGGCTGACCCAAGACCCCTTGTGCTGCGCCGGTGGGTTGCGCTCATCGCATCGCGGCGCATTCTGCGCCGGCGACCGTCGGGAACGCGCGCGGCGGAAGGGGTCGCCCGCGGAGCCCTGCGGCGCCGGAGCGCGGCGCGGGCGACCCGTCACTCTGCGACTGATCGGCGCGTCGCAGGCAGCGCACGGCCGTCATCCGGCCACCGCCGCGGCGCGGATGACTTGCGGCGCAGCGCTCCTGACCGAGATCGGCCGCGCGGGCGACCCCTCCGCCGCGCGCCCGACGCGCAGCGCGGAAGACTCGCTGCTCGTCACCACGTCGTAGCGTCTGTCGTCTTCCGACCACCGTTGCCGCAGGGCGGACGGTGGAGGGGTCGTCGGCGGGTCCGATCTCGGTCAGGAGCGCACCCACGCAAGTCGGGCGCGACGCGGCGGCTCACCCTCGGGAGTGCCATGCACTGTCGCGCTCCCCCGGTCGCTCGATGAGCGGGCGACAGGCTGGGGCGAGAGGCGTTGACCGCGCGGGAGGGAAAGTGCTTCAAACCGGACGCGCGCTCTCGCGCCCCGGGGAGGTGTCCGTGGGGATTCGACGCCGTTCGCTCTGGCCGGAGACTTTGCTGTCGATGCTCGTCCTCGCCGTGGTCGCCGGCTGCGCTGCGAAGCCGCCGATTCCGCGCTGGGACCCACCGGCGTTTCGGGATGCGAATACCTTGGAGTTCCTGACGGTCGGACCGGAGGAGGGCCCGCACTGGTCGACCGTGTGGCTCGTCGTCGTCGACGACCAGGTCTACGTCAGGCTCGGCTCGCGGGCGGCCGAGCGGATGCAGAAGAACACGGCCGCGCCCGACGTCGGCGTGCGCATCGGCGGCCGCGAGTACCAGCGCGTCCGCGCCGAGGAGACGCCGGCGATGGCAACGCGCGTCGCCGTCGCGATGGGCGAGAAGTACCCGAGCGACCTGCTCATTCGGTACTTCCCGCATCCGCTCACGATGCGGCTCACGCCCCCGGCCGACGCACCCTGAGTGCCGGCCGATGAGCACCGCAGCGTCACCGCCGCGGGCTGGACGATCCCGCTCGAGATCTTTCGGCCCCGCGAGGCAGGTCGGCGACCGGCCGTGCTCGTGCTCCACGAGATCTTCGGCCTGAACGACGACATCCGCCGGATCGCGCGCCGCTTCGCGGACAACGGCTACGTCACCGCCGCTCCCGACTTCCTCGCGGGCGGCTGGTATCTCGGCTGCCTCCTGCGCGCGGCGCGCGACCTGCGCGCGGGGGACGGGCCGACGGTGGCCGTGCTCGAGGCGGTGCTCGACGACCTCGCGGCACGTCCGGACGTCGGCCGCGTCGGCGCCGCCGGCTTCTGCATGGGCGGTGGATACGCGCTCCTGCTCGGGACGCGAGAACGCCTCGCCGCGACCGGGGTGTTCTACGGCGACATCCGCTCGACCGACGAGCTCGCGCGCGCGTGCCCGATCGTCGGCGGCTACGGCGGGAAGGACCGGATCTTTGCTCCGCAGGCCCGCGAGCTCGTCGCCCGCCTCGATGCGCTCGGGCGGGAGCACGACGTGCGGATCTACGAGGATGCCGGCCACTCCTACATGAGCGACGCGGGGCATCCGTACCTCGCCATGCTGACGCGGCCCCTCATGGCGGTCGCATACGACCACGAGGCAGCGGAGGACTCGTGGCGCCGGATGCTCGCGTTCTTCGCACGCCACCTGTCGTAGCGCCGAAAGGGTCCTTCGCCTTTCGCCGCCGCGGTACCGCCGCGTCAGCTCATCCTCCGGCTCGCTGACGCGCGGTTACGCGCTACGCGGTTTTCTGGGTCGGCGCGCCGAGCTCGGCGAGAATCCGCTCGGCCCGTCCTTCGTACCGCGCGAAGCCGAGCGCGGCGTACGCGGCCCGCGCGACCTCTGCGTGACGAGTCGCCGCCTCGGCGTCGCCCGCGGACTGCGCGAGCTCGGCGCGCGCCAGGCTCGTCGCGGCAAGGCCCGAGCTCGACGGGATCGCGTGCGCGAGCGTCTGGGCGCGATCGAGCCACCGTTCGGCCTCGGCCCAGCGCGCCGGCCCGATCCGCGTGAGCACGTCGGCGAGGGCGATCGCGCAGCCGAGCTCGCGGAGGCGGCCGCCCGCCGTCTGGTAGGACCGCTCGGCGCACTGCTCGGCGCGCTTCAGCTCACCGATCGCCAGCAACGCCTCGCAGATCGTCTGGCAGTTCAGGGTCTCGATGCCCGTGAGCGGCGGGTTCTCGAGGAGCTCGAGGTGGCGCTCGCTGCTCGCGGGCTCCTCGAGCTCGTGGCGCGCGAGGATGCTGAGGGCGGACGCGGACCGCAGATGTGAGACGCTGCCGATCGCGCGGGCGACCTCGAGGCTGCGGTCGGCCCATTCGCGCGCGAGCTCGTACTGACCCCGGGCGAGGTACATGAGCGCCATCGTCACCGCGGAGCCGCTCTGCACCGTGCGGTTCGGGTAGGCGACCGCCGCCTCGTACGTGCGGTGCGCGGACGGCAGCGCGACGTCGGCATCGTCGGAGTGGAAATGGATGCGGTCGCGCATGAAGAGCGCGCCCAGGTAAATGTCGCGCTGCTTCCCCTCCGCCGTGCCGCCGAGGCGTTCGAAGTCCGTGATGACCCCGTCGATCCGCGCGAGCGCCTCCGGAAAGCGGCCGTCGAAGAGATAATCCCACGCGAGCGCGCGCGATATGCGAAGCGCGGCGAGCTTCGAGCCGGCGCGCTCGGCGATCGCGAGGCCTTGTTCGATCAGTGCCTGGCCGGCCGGGAAGTTCGCCGGGCCGCGGCTGCTGATGACGAGACCGTGCAGCGAGCAGAGCTCGGCCAGCGTCTCGGCATCGCCGATCTCCTCGGCGAGCTGCCGTCCGCGCTTCGCCGGCTCCTCGGGATCGCCGTGCTCGAAGATGCCGTAGATGACGCTCATCCGGAGTACGCCCATCGCGGCCTCGACGACGATGCGCTTGGCCTCCGTCGTCCCGGCTCCGGCCGCGAGCGCGCTCTCGGCGAGGTCGTATGCGCTCCGGTAGAAGCGTGCGGCCGTCCGGAACGAGGGGATGCGTTCGGCGTCACGCGCGGCGCGGAGGAGAGCGCCGATCGCCTTGTCGCGGTTCTCGCTCCGCGCGTAGTGGTGTGCGAGCAGCGCCGAGCGCTCGGCGTTGGGCTCGCCCGGAAGCGCCTCGAGCAGATGCCCGACGCGGTCGTGCAGCTCGCGACGCTGGCGCAGCAGGAGGCCTTCGTACGCCACCTCTTGCGTGAGGCTCTCGCCGAAGCGGAACTCGTCGCCGGTGAGGAGCGTCTTCCGATGGATGATGCCGCGCTCCTCGAGCGTTGCGAGCGCGCTCGCGACGTCGATGCTCTCGGCGGCGAGGAGCTCCAGCAGCTGCTCACGATGGAACTGCCGGCCGAGCACAGCGGCGACCTGCACGACGCGCTTGGCTTGCGGGCCGAGCCGGTCGAGACGTGCCCCGATCAGCTCCTCGACCGTGCCGGGCATGCGGATCTCGTCGACCGGGCGGGTGAGCCGCACCTGGCCGTCGCTCCGCAAGAGATACCCCTCCTCGACGAGCGTCCGCGTGATCTCCTCGGTGAAGAACGGGTTGCCCTCCGCCTTCTGCACGATGCTGCGCTCGAGCTGGGCTGGCAGCGTCCCGCCGGCAACCCCGCGGACGATCTCGACGGTCTCGTCTTCCGACAATGGACCGAGGGTCAGCTGGGTGAACGCCGACTTCACGCGCCAGCCTGGCTGATGCTCCGGGCGGTGGCTGATGAGCATCATCACGCGCTCGCGCCCGCCGGTCCCAACCGCGAGCGCGAGCATCTCGCGCGAGGGCTCGTCGATCCAGTGGATGTCCTCGATGATCATCACGACCGGCGCCTGCTCACTCGCCTTGTAGACGAGCCCGGCCACGGCCTCGTAGGTCTCCCGCTTGACCGCTTCGTCCTCCGGCTGCTCGGAGGGCGCGTTGGCGCCGCGGAGGTTCATGACCGTGCAGAGCGCCGGGTAGCTCGCGGCGAGATGGCTCGCGCTCGCGCCGAGCCGGGTGGAGATCTTCTCGCAGGCCTCGGTCTCGCCATCGCCGGTCGCGATGCCGAAGTATTGGCGCAGCATGGCGACCCATGGCGCGTAGGGCACGCCTTGGGTCATGGCCGAGCAGCGCGCCTCGAAGAACACGACGGGCACCTCGGCCAGCCGTTGCTTGAGCTCGTAGATGAGACGCGACTTCCCGCTCCCCGCTTCGCCGACGACCGTCGCCACCTGCGGCAGCGCGCCCGCGAGTCGCTCGTAGCAGGCCACGAGCTGGGCGAGCTCCTCGGTGCGGCCGACGAGCGGCGTGAGCCCGCGGGCCTCGGCGACGGCGATCGCGGTGGTCGTCTCTGAGAGGCCGCGGACCTCGTGGGCGACGACCGGCTCGCGCTTGCCCTTCACCTCGAAGCGGCGTGCCGGCAGCACCTCGAAGAAACCGCGCACGAGCCGTAGGGTCGCGTCGCTGACGAGCACCATGCCCGGGTCGGCCACCGTCTGGAGTCGCTGCGCGAGGTTCGTCGTGTCGCCGATCGCCGTGTAGTCCATCTTGAGGTCGTTGCCGACGGTGCCGACGACGACCGGGCCGGTGTGCACGCCGATCCGGACCTGCAGATCGATCGTGCAGCCGGTATTCGGGCGCACGTTCAAGGTCGCGAGCGCGTCGCGGATCGCCAGCGCCGAATAGATCGCACGGTAGGGCGCGTCCTCGTGTGCGATCGGCGCGCCGAAGATCGCCATCACGCCGTCGCCGGCGAGGTGGGTGATGAGGCCCTCGACGCGGTACACCTCGCGGAACACGAGCGCCATGTACTCCTCGAGCAGATCACGGAACTCCTCGGGGTCGAGACGCTCGGCGATCGACGTCGACCCGACGAGGTCGCAGAACATGACGGTCACGAGCTTCCGCTCGCCGGCGATGGCGCCCTGGCTCGCGCGGATCTTCGCGGCCAACATCTCCGGGATGGCAGGCGTCTGCGGACTCGGCGCGGCCGGCTCCGCGGTCCCGGCCGTGGGCTTCGCGGCGGGAGCGGTCTCGCCGGGCGCCGGCGTCCCGCACTCGGGACAGAAGCGGAATCCGGGCTCGATCGGGTTGCCGCAGTTGGTGCACGCAACCGGGGCGCGCGTGCCGCATGCGTGACAGAACTGCTTTCCCGGAATCAGCTCTGTCTGACAGTTGACGCAGCGCACGGGGAGACCGTGACCTCGATCCGGCGATGAGTCAAGGATGGACCTCGCACGACGTGCCGCGATGACGTCGATACATCGCGAGCGCCCACTGCACGCCCGGACGGTCCGCGACCGACGCGCGCCACTCCGCGAGCGCCGGCACGAGCGGCGGCAAACGATAGGGGAACTCGTCGGCGTGGAGCAGTGGTGCCAAGAGCGCCGCCGCCGTCAGGTCCGCGACGCTGAACGCGTCGCCGACGAGATAGCCCGAAGGCCGCAGCTCGGCTTCCAGTCGATCGAGCGCGGCGTGCACCTTGTCGCGGCTTCGTGCGGCGCCCTCGGCGTCGATCCGCATGCCCGCGCGCATCACCATGCGGACGAGCGGAAACCCCACACCATAGAGCCTCTTCGTGAGCGGGGTCTCGTCGACCGTGAGGAGAGCGACGGCATGCTCGGGATCCTGCAGCACCTGGAAGAAGAACGTGCGGCGCATGTGTGGGCCGAGCTCCTCGTCGAAGAAGTCCTCGAGCGCCAGTGCCCGGGCACGCGCGGCGGGGTCAGCGGGGTACAGTGGCGGGTCCGGGCGGTGCGCTTCGAGCGCCGCGATGATGCGCGTCGAATCGCTGATCGTCGCGCCGTCGAGCCGGAGCACGGGGACTTCCGTTTGCCCTGTCAGCCACCACACGATGGGCGCGTGCGGTCCGGGGACCAGTCCGTGGCGGCGGTGCGGTAGACGCTTCCAGTCGAGCGCCCACCGCGCCTTCTCGTTGTAGTGCGAGAGGCGGAAGTGCCAGAGCGTCGGGAGCTCGGCCGTCATGGAGTTCCGCACGGGCGGGCGGGGCGACGCCCGCCCGCCCGTGCGCAGGCATCGGCGCTCAGAGGCCGAGCGCCGCGCGGTCCTCGTCGATCAGCGTCTTGAACGACGGCCGCTCGTGGACGCGCGCCACGTAGCGCGCGAGCTTCGGCCAGCGAGCGGTGTCGACACTGACCCCGGCGAGACGCATGTTCACGAACGGCGTCCCGACACCGATGTCCGCGATCGAGAACTGGTTGCCCACGAGCCAATCCCCGCTGATCTGGCTCTCGAGGTAGTCAAAGAGCGGCGGCAGCTCCTCGGTGATCGCCTTCCCGATCGCCGCCTCGTCCGCCGGCTGGTTGAAGAACCGCGGGCCGACGATGCGGGGGAAGAAGATCTTGGCGCCCGCCACGGCGACGACCGCCGAGTCGGCGTACTCCTCGAACCAGAGGGCGCGCGCGCACTCGTATGGGTCGCTCGGATAGACGGAAGGCGACGGATGCCGCTTCTCGAGGTACTGGCAGATGACCGACGAGTCCGAGAGTGGTCCTTTCTCGTCACGCCACGCGGGAATCTTCCCGAGCGGGCTGATCGCCTTGTACTCGGCGCTCACGTTGAAGGGCACGACGGGGTCGTGCTCATAGGGGACGTTCTTCTCCGCGAGCACGACGCGAACTTTGCGAACGAAGGGCGAGAGGCCGGCTCCGTACAACGTGGCCATGAGATCTCCTTCTACGGTCGGGATCCGCTTCCGCGAAACGGATCGCGTGGGTGCACCGAATGCCGGGGCGTTTCCATGCGCCGCCGAGCCTGCGCGATATCCAATGCGATGCGAGCCGAATAGGCAGGCGACAGAGTCGAATCAAGCCGGGAGTGCGTCGGGCACGAGGCACGAGTGGATGCTCGACTCACCGGGGATCTCGCCCGCGAGCATCTGGATCGCACGCTCCGCCTCGGCGAGCGCGAAGTCGTGCGTGTGCATGCGCTCGAGCGGCACGCGCCCCGACTCGATCAAGCGGATGGCGGCATCGTAGGCCGGCGCCGTCACGCCGAACGCGCCGTAGATGGTCGCTTCCTTCACGACGACCAAATCGCTCACGAAGTCCGGGACCGGTTTGAAGCCTTTCAGCCCCGCCAGCACGATCCGGCCTCCCATCGCGATGTAGTGGAGCGCGCTCGCGACCGGCGCGGTCGCGTAGGAGGAGACCTCGATCACGACGTCGGCGCCGTGGCCGCCGGTCAGCTCCTTCACCCGGCTTGCGACGTCCTCCTGCTCGGCGTCGATCGTGTGATCGGCACCGAACTCCTTCGCGAGCGCGAGCTTCGCGGCGTCGCGCGTGAGGCCCGTCACGATGATCGTGTCGGCGCCGGCCGCGCGCGCGGCGATGACCGATGCGAGCCCACGCTGGCCGGGCCCGAGGATGAGCACCGTGTCGCCCGGGCCGGTCCTCGGGATCTCGACCGCCCAGCGAAAGCCCGCGCCGAGCGGGTTGAACATGACCGCGAGGCTCGCCGGAAGGTCGGCGCGCATCTTGTGCACGATCGAGCGCGGGTCGAGGTACATGTAGTCGGCGTAGCCGCCCCAGAGCCCGGGCGCGTGCGAGAGCTTCACGTAGCCGTGCGCGAACATCGATCCGCGCCCCCGGCAGACATGGTAGCGGCCGAGGAGACACGCCCGACAGTGCCCGCACGGAATCGGCGCTTCGACGGCAACGCGGTCGCCGACGTCGACCTTCCAGCGCTTGGCCGCACGGTCGCCGATCGCGGCGATGATCCCGAGCGGCTCGTGCCCGGGGACCACTGGCAGCGGGACCGGGATCGTCCCCGTGTACTGCTCGACGTCGCTCCCGCAGATGCCGCACGCTTCGACGCGGAGGATCGCGCTCTCGTCGTCGATTGCCGGGATCGCCAGCTCCCGGAGGGCCAGCTGGCGCGGACCCTCCTGCACGACGACGCGGCTCGTGCGCGGCAGCATCTCAGCCGCCGACGACGATCGTTGGCTCGACGTTCACGGGGCAGGCCACGGAGCTCGCGATGAAGCAGTTCTCGTGGGCCGTGTGCACGAGCGCCCGCGCGTTCGTCTCGTCGGACCCCGCCGCGAGCGTGATGCGCGGCCGGAGGATCACCTCGGTCATCCGCATCTTTCCATCCGCCATCGCCAGCGTGCCGTCGGCCGCATCGTCGTACGCGAGCACCTCGATCTTGGCGCGCGCAGCGAACGCGAGGAAGGTCAGCATCTGGCACGAGGCGAGGGCGCCGACGAAGAGGTCCTCCGGGGAGAGCCGGGAGGGGTCGCCGCGGTACTGCGGCGCGCCTGCGAGCTCGAGGACCGGCCGTCCCTCGAACTCCATCTGATGATTGCCCGCGGTGATCCCGCTGCCGCCGGCCCGCCAGCGAAGCCGGCCCTCGAAATGATGCGCGGTCGCCATGGCGCGCCCTCCCGGCGCGATGTTGGCCCAGGCGGTGGGCCATCGCAATCCGTCTAGCGCGGGGTGCGGCCGATGATGCCGAGACCGAAGGCGAGGACGAGCCCCGCGACCAGCGGCAAGGCCGTCTGCAACCACGGCGTCTGACGGAACGACGCGATGAGCGGCGCGAGGGTGATGCCCGACCAGCGGCTGCCCGCGGCCGGCGCGCCGCCGCCCACTTGCTCGACGGTGACGTCCGTGAACCACGCGGTGCCCGTGTTGAGATTCGCGTAGCTGCCGAGGCGGACGCACACGTCCCAGCTGCTCTGGTCGGGATTCGCCGCCGTGAGCTCGAGGGTCTGCCAGTCCGTCGTGCCCTTCACGTCGGCGGAGTCGGCGATGCGCGGCTCGAGCGCGATCAACGCCCCGGCAGTCGTGAGGCCGACGTCCTTGGTCTTCACGCGGGCCGTCACCCGGTACGCTGCGCCTGGCACCACCGCGATCGTCTGACACAGCCGCGCGTCGTTGGGGCCGCGGTTGACGAGGCGAAGCAGGCCGCCCTGACCATCGGGCGTCGGCTCCAACACGACGTCCGTCAGTTCGCGCGCCCACGCTTCGAGGCGCCACCCGCTCGGGAGTCCCGCCATGGACTCGGCGAACCGCCCGTTCTTGACGAGCGTCGACGGCGCCGCGGCCGCCGCCGTCGGCACGAGCAGCAACGCGACGACCGCGAAACGCGTCAGCCGTCCCATCGCCGGAGGATCAAGGAGGCGTTGGCGCCGCCGAAGCCGAACGAGTTGCTGAGGGCGTAGCGCACGTCGCC
The DNA here is from genome assembly GCA_031400185.1 of Polyangiaceae bacterium. Lineage (GTDB taxonomy): Bacteria > Desulfobacterota > Binatia > UTPRO1 > UTPRO1 > UTPRO1. Next base: position 16,171 of record JANNPN010000358.1, on the reverse strand, counting down.
CTGGCGTGCGAGGTGCGGCACGTAGTCGAGGTCGCACTCGGGCTCGGGGTTGTCGAGGTTGATCGTCGGCGTGATCGTCCCGGTCTCGAGCGTCTTGGTGGTGACCAGCGCTTCCAGCGCGCCCGAGGCGCCGATCAAGTGGCCGGTCATCGACTTGGTGGCACTCACCGGGATGCGGTACGCGCGCTCCCCGAACACGAGCTTGATGCCCTGCGTTTCGTTGATGTCGCCAAGCGGCGTCGAGGTGGCGTGCGCGTTCACGTAGTCGATCGCGTCGGGCGTGATGCCGGCGCTCTCGATCGCGGCCTGCATGCACGCGGCGACGCCGATGCCGTCGGGGAGGGGTGCCGCGATGTGGAAGGCCTCGCTGCCGGTCGCGTAGCCGACGACCTCGGCGTAGATGCGCGCGCCGCGGGCGTGCGCGTGCTCCAACGCCTCCACGACCAGGACCGCCGCGCCTTCCGAGAGCACGAAGCCGTCGCGGTCGCGGTCGAACGGCCGGCTCGCGCGGGCGGGCTCGTCGTTCCGCAGCGACACGGCGCGCGAGTTCGCGAAGCCCGCAACCTCGGTGCCGTTGATCAGCGCGTCCGTGCCGCCCGCGAGCACCACGTCGCATCCGCCTTCCCGGATGTACCGCCAGGCTTCGCCCACGCCGTTCAGGCCCGAGGCGCACGCGTTGCCGATCGTGAAGTTCGGGCCGCGCACCTGGAGGCGGATCGCGACCTGCGCCGACGCCATGTTGCTCGTGATGGCCGTGATGTAGAACGGCGACACCGAGCCCGGACCCTCGGCCTGAAACGCGGCGATCGTGCGGAAGATCGTGCGCGCGCCGCCGTTGTTGTTGCCGAGCAGCACGCCGATGCGGCGCGAGTTGTCCGGCGTGATCTCGAGCTTCGCGTCCTCGACCGCCATCACGGCCGACGCGACCGCGTAGCGCGAGAAGTCGTCCATCCGCTTCAGGTGCTTGGTGGGGATGTAGCGCCCAGCCTCGAAGCCGCGGACCTCGCCGGCGATGCGACACTCCTGGTCGGAGGCGTCGAACACGGTGATGGGACCGATCCCGGAGCGACCGGCGCACGCGCTCTCCCAAATCGCGGCGACACCGCTGCCGATCGGCGTCACACCCCCAAGCCCCGTGATGACAACCCGTCGTGCCGACATCGCGGGCGTATCTCTAGTGGCCGCGCCTGCTAGCGTCAAACCGTGTCGCGGAGCGCCGCCCGCCGCCTACGCCTGGTCGCGGCGCAGCTCACGCAGGATCGCCGACGTCGCCGGCGACTGGTTCAGCGTATAGAAGTGGATGCCCGGCGCGCCGCCGCGGAGGAGCTCGCGACACTGTCGGATGGCGTGCTCGATGCCGACGGCGCGCGCCCCGGCCTCGTCGGTACGCGTGCGGTCGAGGTCGGCCTGCAGGTCGTCGGGGATCGTCGCGCCCGAGAGCTTCGCGATGCGTTCGATCTGGGCGACGTTGGTGATCGGCATGATGCCGGCGACGATCGGCACCCCGATGCCGAGTGCCCGGGCGCGCTCGACGAAGGCGAAGTAGTCGGCGTTCCGGTAGAACATCTGCGTGATCAGGAAGTCGACGCCGGCCTCGACCTTGCGCTTCAGATTCGCGAGGTCCGCCTCGAGCGACGCGGCCTCCTGGTGCTTTTCGGGGTAGGCGGCGCCCGCGAGACAAAACTCGAAGCCGCCCTCGCGAACGAAGCTCACGAGCTCGCTGGCGTACCCGAACCCGTCGGGCGGGCGCACGAAGTTCGGCTGGTCCGCCGGCGGGTCGCCGCGGAGCGGCAGCACGTTCTCGATGCCGGCGTCGCGAATGATGCCGAAGATGCGGTGCATCTCGGCACGGCCGGCGGTCGCGCACGTCATGTGCGACATCGCCTCGACACCGACCTCGTGCTTCAGCCGGGCGGTGAGCTCGACCGTCTTCTCGGCCGCGCTGCCGCCGGTCTTGGTGACCGACACAAAGCTCGGCCCGAGCTCTTTCAGGCGGTAGACCGTCTCGATGAGCTTGGCCTCGCCGTCGTCGGTCTTCGGCGGAAAGAACTCGAAGGAAAAGACCGGTTTCGACCCCGAGAAGAGATCGCGGATGCGCATGGGTCCGCCAGCTTACACCAGAGAGGGGGTGCAGGCGCCAGCGCGAATCCGAACCGGCCGCGTTTTTTCGGCGCCGCCGCAGTGCTAGGGTGGGATCCAATGGGCGCCGGGCAGGATCGACGCGGAGACGGGACGGGGACGGTCGTCGAGACGCGCGCCAAGACGCGGCTCAAGAAGCCGCGCATGTACAAGGTGCTGCTGCACAACGACGACTACACGACCATGGAGTTCGTCGTGTTCGTCCTGCAGGGCATCTTCCATCATTCGGAATCGGAGGCGATGCAGATCATGTTGCACGTGCACAAGCATGGGATCGGAGTGGCCGGGGTTTTCACGCGCGAGATCGCGGAGACGCGCATCGCCCAGGTCGAAGCGCTGGCACGCAAGCACGAGTATCCGCTGCGTTGCAGCATGGACGAAGCCTAGATGCGGATCAGCCGAGAGCTCGAGATCAGCCTCGCTCTCGCCGTCAGCGAAGCCCGCCGGCGGCGCCACGAGTTCCTCTGCATCGAGCACGTACTCTACGCCCTGCTGCACGATGCCGACGTCGCCGAGGTGATCCGGCACTGCGGCGGCGACGTCGCCGAGCTGAAGCGCGAGCTCGAGAGCTTCTTCGACGAGAAGCTCCAGCGCCTGCCGAACGGCGCCGACGTTTCCCCCGAGCAGACGCTCGGCTTCCAGCGCGTCATCCAGCGGGCGGCCGCGCACGTCCAGTCCTCGGGCAAGGACGAGATCCTCGGGCGGAACGTGCTGGTCGCGATCTTCCGTGAGCAGGACTCGCATGCGGCGTACCTGCTCGAGCAACAGGGCATTACCCGCCTCGACGTCGTGAGCTACATCTCGCACGGCGTCTCCAAGATCGCGGAGGAGGGCGGCGTCGCCGAGAGCGAGTCGTCCGACGAGGACGAGGACGAAGCGGACGAGGACGGCGGTCCCCGAGCCAAGAAGAAAGATCCGCTCGCGCTCTTCGCGGTCGACCTCGTGGCCCGTGCGGCCGAAGGCAAGATCGACCCGCTCATCGGGCGCGACGACGAGCTCGCGCGGACCGCACGCGTGCTCTGCCGCCGGCGCAAGAACAACCCCGTGTTCGTGGGCGAGGCGGGCGTCGGGAAGACGGCACTCGCCGAGGGCCTGGCCCTCCAGATCCACCAGGGCACCGTTCCCGACGCGCTCAAGTCGGCCCGGATCTACGCCCTCGACATGGGGGCGCTCCTCGCCGGCACCCGCTTCCGCGGCGACTTCGAGCAGCGCCTGAAAGCGGTGATCGCGGCGCTTCGCAAGATCCCGGGCGCGATCCTCTTCATCGACGAGATCCATACCGTGGTCGGAGCCGGCGCCACGAGCGGCGGTTCGCTCGACGCCTCCAACATCCTGAAGCCCGTGCTCGCGTCGGGCGAGATGCGCTGCATCGGCGCGACGACGTACCAGGACTACAAGAGCTACTTCGAGCGCGACCGCGCGCTCGCGCGCCGCTTCCAGAAGATCGAGGTACCGGAGCCGACGATCGAGCAGGCCCACGAGATCCTGAAGGGGCTGAAGTCGCACTACGAGGAGCACCACGGGATCACCTACACGCGCGCCGCGCTCCGTGCCGCGGCGGAGCTCTCCGCGAAGCACATCAACGACCGCCACCTCCCCGACAAGGCGATCGACGTCATCGACGAAGCCGGAGCCATTCTCCAGATGCAGCCGCCCGGCCAGCGCAAGAAGACGGTCCGCGTGAAGGACATCGAGCACGTGGTCGCGACGATTGCGCGGATCCCGCCGCGCAGCGTGTCGACCTCCGACCGCGACCGCCTCGAGATGCTCGAGCGCGATCTGCAGCTCACCGTGTTCGGCCAGGACACGGCGATCAGCTCGCTCGTGTCGGCGATCAAGCTTTCACGCGCCGGGCTCGGCCAGCCGGAGAAGCCCGTCGGCTCGTTCCTCTTCGCGGGACCGACGGGGGTCGGCAAGACCGAGGTCGCGAAGCAGCTCGCCTCGGCACTCGGCATCGCCTTCATCCGCTTCGACATGAGCGAGTACATGGAGGCGCATACGGTCTCGCGCCTGATCGGCGCGCCTCCGGGCTACGTCGGCTTCGACCAGGGCGGCCTCCTCACCGACGGCATACGCAAGACCCCACACGCGGTGCTGCTGCTCGACGAGATCGAGAAGGCGCACCCGAACCTCTACAACATCCTGTTGCAGGTGATGGATCACGCGACCCTGACCGACAACAACGGGCGCCAGGCCGACTTCCGCCACATCATCCTCATCATGACGACCAACGCCGGTGCGCAGGAGATGGCGGCGGCGGCGATCGGTTTCGGAGGACGGACCAACGCCGACCAGGGCACGAAGGCGATCGAGCGTCTCTTCAGCCCCGAGTTCCGCAACCGCCTCGACGCCATCATCTCGTTCGGATCGCTACCGATGCCCGTCATCGAGCGCGTCGTCGACAAGTTCATGCTCGAGCTCGACGTCCAGCTGAACGAGAAGAAGGTCTTCGTCTCGATGACGCCGGAGGCGCGGCGCCACCTGGCCGAGAAGGGCTACGACCCGACGTTCGGCGCACGCCCGATGGCACGCCTCATCCAGACCGAGATCAAGCGCGTGCTCGCCGACGAGATCCTGTTCGGCCGGCTGCGCGACGGCGGCCGGGTCGACATCGACGTCGCCGACGGGGCGCTCACGTTCGACTACGCACCGCCGGAGGGCGGGACGCGGCCAACCCCCGACGAACGGTCGCGCGACGAGGCGATGCACGACGCCGACGACGACGCTGCGGCCGACGCGGACGATTGACGCTCACTCCGCGTCGCGGCGCATCGCGGTCTGCGAGTCGAGCCAGCCGATCTCGCGGGCGACGGCGCGCCGCTCCTCGACGAGGTAGCGGCGGACCGCGTCGGCGAGCCGCGCGTCGCCCAGGTAGTGCATGCTGACGGTCGCGCGGGCGTCGAAGCCCCGAAGGTGCTTGAACTCGCCGCCCGCGCCGGGCTCGAAGCGCGTGATTCCGTGCGTGAGGCAGAGGTCGATCGCGGCGTAGTAGCAGACGTTGAAGTGGAGGTGGCGGACGTCCTCGAACGTCCCCCAGTAGCGCCCGTAGAGCACGTCGCCCTTGCGCACGTTGAAGGTGCCTGCGAGGAGCCGGCCGCGCTGGTGCGCCGTGATGAACGCGAGGCGGTGCTTCCAACGCTGGCGGAGCAGGTCGAAGAGAGCGGCGTTCAGGTACTGATGCCCCCACGCGAACTTGTCGACGGTCGTACGGTAGAGCTCGTACATCGGCGCGACGAGCTCGTCGGGGATCGCGTCGCCGAGGTGCGCCGTGATGGTGACGCCCTGGGCCTCGAGCTCGCGGCGCTCCCGCCGGACCTGATTGCGGCGCTTGCTGCGGAGCGCCTGCATGTAGTCGTCGAATGTCCGCCAGCCCGGGTTGATCCACTGGAACTGGTAGCCGGCGCGGCGAACGTAGCCGAGCGCTTCGAGCGCGTCGGCCTCGTCGGGCTCGCAGAAGTTGACGTGCACCGAGGAGTAGCCGCCGTTGCCGTCGCAGAGCTCGCGGAGCGCGGTCCCGAGCTGGCGGCGCACGAGGTCGCGGTCGTCGCCCGGGTGCGCGAGGAAACGCACGCCGGTCGCGGGCGTGAACGGGCTCGCGACCAGCAGCTTCGGGTAGTAGCCGATGCCGGCGCGCGCGGCCGCCTGCGCCCAGCCGTGATCGAACACGAACTCGCCCTGACTGTGTCCTTTGACGTACAGCGGACAGGCGCCGACCAGCCGCCCGCCGTCGTCGAAAAGCGCCAGGTGCTGCGGCAGCCACCCCGTGCGCTGCGTGACGCAGCCCGCCTCCTCGAGCGAGGCGAGCCAGCCCCATTCGAGGAACGGTGATCCGTCGCCGACCATCGCATCCCAGGCCGCAGGATCGATCGCGCCGAGGCCGTTCAGAATGGTGAGCTTCATGACGATCGCGACCGCGTTCGACTGTATTCGACGCGAGCCCGAGCGACCAGTCCGCCGCGAGGATTGACTTCACTCGGCGCGGCCGGGATGACGCCGCGGGAGGCGACGACATGAGGACGGGCACGGTCGCGGCACGCGGTCTCACGTTTCACACGCTCGAGGAGGGGAACGGACCGCTCGCGCTCTGCCTGCACGGCTTCCCGGATCACGCGCGCTCGTTCCGTCATCAGTTGCCGATGCTCGCGGCCGCGGGCTACCGCGCGGTGGCACCCGCGATGCGCGGCTACGCGCCGACCGGGCCCGCACCCGACGGACGCTACCAATCCGCCGCGCTCGCGCTCGACGCCGTCGCGCTGATCGAGGCGCTCGGGTACGACGACGCGATCGTCATCGGGCACGATTGGGGGGCGCTGGCCGCATACGGCGCCGCGCTTGCCGCGCCGAAGCGCGTGCGGAAGCTCGTCACCGCGGCGGTGCCGTACGGCGCGCAGGTCTCGACCGCGTTCATGACGAGCTACGACCAACAGCGCCGCTCCTGGTACATGTTCTTCTTCCAGACGCCGTTTGCCGACGTGGCGCTCGCCCACGACGACTTCGCGTTCCTCGAGCGCCTGTGGCGCGACTGGTCGCCCGGCTGGCAGTTCCCCGCGGCCGAGATGACCGCGCTGAAGGAAACGTTCCGCCAGCCCGGCGTCGCCGCTGCGGCGCTCGCCTACTACCGCGCGATGTTGAATCCCGCGTTGCAGGATCCGGCGCTCGCGGAGCTCCAGGGTCGGATACTGCTCGAGCCGATCCAGGTGCCGGCGATGGTGCTGCACGGAGCGAACGACGGCTGCATGGGCGCCGAGCTCGTCGAAGGCATGGCCGCGTACTTCCCACGCGGCCTCCGCATCGAGATCGTCCCCGGCAGCGGCCACTTCCTGCACCAGGAGAGGCCCGACGTCGTCAATGCCCTGATCGCGGATTTCCTCCGCGACTAGCGAGCGGCACGACCGAGCTGACGATCGAGGACGATCAGCGCCCCGCCGCGGGTGCCGCTTCGTCGTCGATCGCTGGTGCCGCCTGCTCGAGCGTCGTGAGCCGCGCATCGAGCGTCTGCAGACGGCTCTCGATGCGGGCGAGGGCGCGGCGGATCTCGTCCATCGTCCCGTCGGCCGTCGCTACGGCCGCCGGCGGACGCGCGACGACCGACTCGGGCCCGGGCGGTGGCGCGAGCACGAGCTGCGCCGGATCGCGGATCGCCATCTCGGGCTTCCCGCGGTAGGCGGTGACCTTGCCGCTGACGCGCACGACCCGATCGCGGATCCGTGCCTCGAGGTCGCTCGGGAACTTCGCCCGGTCGGCGGCGAGGATCGTCGCGGTGAAGCCCGCGAAGTTCGGACTGAACCCGACGACGGTCGCGAGCGGCGACTCGTGGATCGCGGCAACGCGGCCTTCGATCGTCACGTCCTGCCCGACGTAGTCGCCCGCCTTGCTGCCGGCGATGGTGGGTGGTGGCGCCGGGGCAGGGGCGAGGGGCGAGGGGGGTGGGTCGGCGGCGCTCACGAGCATCGGAACGAGGATCACGCACACGCCGACGGGCAGCCTCGCACTCATCCTCATCCCCATGCCTCGCATCCTCCACATGCCATGCATCCTCCCGACGGTCGTCCGGACTGTCAAGATTCCTTCGCGCGTAGTAGCCCTGGTCGTATATGGCGACCCCCACGATCCGCACCCTGCGCGAGGTCGGGCGGTATGCCGTCGGGATCGATTGGAGCGACGGTCACGACAGCATCCTGCCCTATCGACACCTCCGCGAAGCCTGTCCATGCAACGCGTGCCTCGCGACGCCGCCGACGCTCACCCCCAAGGAGATCGCGCTCGCCCGCATGGAGCAGGTCGCGACGACGACCCTCTTTCTCGCGTGGGCCGACGAGCACGAGACGCTCTTCGTCGCGGAGGAGCTGCGGGCACTCTGCCGGTGTGCGCACTGTATCGGCGAGCCGAACTACCCCATCAGCGGCCAATAAGCCGACCCGCTCCCCTGGGTGGGTTACCAACAGGTGTGGATACCCTCAATTCCATCTGTGTTCAGCTAGTTACGCCTCCTGATCCACAGGTAGACCACCAGCCGGAGGGTGCCGAATCAGGCGCGGACGGTGTCCACCGGGGCGGCGTTCGGCGAGACGCGCAACGTCACGTGGAAGCGCGGGCCGCGGCCGCGTTGCTCGATCTGCGGGATCACGACGACGCCGGCGCCGTCGAGGGTCGTGAGCGAGGTCGACGCATCGAGAAGCGCGCGCCGCACCGCCTCCGCGATCGTCTCGTCCGACGACCCGACGAACTCGAGCGTCACACGCCCCGCCGCCGCTTCGGCAGGTTCGTCGGCTGGAGCAGAGTCCAGTATCGTCGCTACTGAGGCGTGGAGCTCGTTCATCAGATCCGTGGGTGAGGGGAAACCAGGAACCGCTCGGAAGATCGGTAACTGCGACGCTGCATCGGCAACCGAGACCCTTCGGAGCGATGTGGGCACCACCACCACTCCGCCGTCAGCTACCGCGCCGACAGGTACTCCCGATCACGACGGGCTGTCAAGAAAAATTTGCCCCGGAACGGCTCACCTCATCGCTGGTCGATGATTGCGGTGGGTCGACCCGGCGGCCGTCCGGCTCTCCTCCGATCGGAAAGCCGGACGGCCGCCCGAGCCAGAACCCCGTGTGGGATCCTCCGGGGTCCGCGGCGAGGTCTTCCGGTGTGCCGACGGCGATGACCTCCCCGCCGTCGCGCGCTGCTTCCGGTCCGAGATCGATCAGGTGATCGGCAGCGCGCATGACGTCCAGGTTGTGCTCGACGATCACGAGGGTATGCCCCTGGTCTACGAGCCGATGGAACGCGCCGATCAAGCGCTCGACGTCGGCGAAATGCAGGCCGGTCGTCGGCTCGTCCAGGACGAAGAGGGTGCGGCCGCTGCCGCTCCGCCCGAGCTCGGACGCGAGCTTGATGCGCTGCGCCTCGCCCCCGGAGAGCGTGTTGCTCGGCTGGCCGAGGGCAAGGTATCCGAGCCCGATCTCGGTCAGCACCTCGAGCGGACGGGCGATCGCCGGAATCGCCGCGAAGACTCCAGCGGCTTCCTCGATGGTGAGGTCGAGGATCTCCGCGATGGACCGCCCCCCGTACGTCACCGCGAGCGTCTCCTCGGTGAACCGCCGTCCGGCGCACGATTCGCAGGGCACCGACGTCTCGGGAAGGAAGCTCATCTGCACCCGGATCCGCCCCTGTCCGGCGCACGCGTCGCACCGCCCCTCGGCGACGTTGAAGGAGAAGCGCCCCGGCGCATAGCTGCGCGCTCGGGCCGCCGGCGTCCGCGCGAAGAGCTTCCGGATCTCGTCCCAGAACCCGACGTACGAGGCGGGAATCGAGCGCGGCGTCCGGCCGATCGGGCTCTGGTCGACCTCGATGACGCGGTCGATCGCCTCGTGTCCGGTGATCGCACCGTGCGCACCGGCGCGTGGGGTGGTGAGTCCCTTGGCGCGGCGGAGGCCGCGGTAGAGCACGTCTTTGACGAGCGTGCTCTTGCCCGACCCCGAGACGCCGGTGACGCACGTCCACGCGCCGAGCGGGATGTCGACCGTCACGTGCTTCAAGTTGTGGGCGGTCGCGCCGTGGATCGTGATCCGCTTGCCATCGGTCGGGCGCGGCGCCCGCCCGCGGCCGGGCGGCCGCTGCAGATAGCGACCCGTGAGCGAGCTCGGGTCGTTCGCGATCTCCGCCGGGCTGCCCATCGCCACGAGCGCGCCCCCGTGGCGGCCGGCGCCCGGACCGAGATCCACCACGAGATCGGCCGCGGCGATCGTCGCCTCGTCGTGCTCGACGACGATCACGGTGTTCCGCCGATCGACGAGGGTGCGGAGCGACTCCAGGAGGAGCGCGTTGTCGCGTGGGTGGAGGCCGATGGTGGGCTCGTCGAGGACGTAGCATGCACCGCGGAGATTCGAGCCGAGCTGCGCGGCGAGCCGGATGCGCTGCGCCTCGCCACCCGAGAGCGTGTCGGCGCTGCGATCGAGCGTGAGATACCCGAGCCCGACCGTCGAGAGGAACCGGAGCCGCGGCCCGACCTCGGCGAGCAGGTCGCGGACGATCGTCGCCTCGCGCGTCCCGAACTGCCAGTCCGCGATCGCCGCCGCGCATTCGTCGACGGTCATCGCCGCGAGCTCGGGAAAGCTCCGGTCGAGGACACGCACCGCGCGCGCGCGCGCCACGAGTCGCGTGCCCGCGCACTCGACGCAGGCGCGCTCGGCGATGTACGGCCGCATCCCCTCCGCAACCATGACCTCGCCGCCCCCGGACTCTTCGGTCTCCTCGTAGAACCCGCGCGCCCGCAAGAGCGGCAGCACGCCCGCGATCTTCTTACCGTCGCCTTCCAGCACGAGACGCCGTTGGCGATCGGTGAGGCGCTTGAACGGCTTGTCGACGGCGATGCCCGCGGCCTTCACGGCGCGCAGGAGCTTCCGCTCCTCCCCGTCGAGCCCGAGCTCCCCGAGCGCCGCGATCGCACCGTCGCGGAGCGAGCGTCCGGGGTTGGCAACCACGAGCTCGGCGTCGAGCTCGACCGTCGTCCCGAGCCCCTGGCAGGTCCGGCAGGCGCCCTGCCGGCTGTTGAAGGAGAACAGCCGCGGGTCGAGCACCTCGTAGCCGAGGCCGCACGGGCCGCAAAAGAGGCGCTCGCTGAATACATGCTCGCCGCCGTCGGCGATCGCGACCACGACCCCGCCGCCCAAGCGGAGCGCGTCGGCGACGGGCTTCGTCAGCCGCTCGCCACCGCGCCCGCCCGCGAGACGCGCCACGACCACGTCGACGTCGTGCTCGACGTAGCGGTCGAGCTCCGGGAGCGGCTCGAGCGGTACGACGGTCCCGTCCACGCGCACCTCGGTGTAGCGCAGCCGGCGCGCCGCCCGCAGCACGTCGCGGTGGAATCCCTTACGCCCGCGGACGACCGGTGCCAGCAGCACGACGTCGGCAGTCCCGATCCGCTCGGCGAGCCGGGCGGCGATCTCGGCGCGCGGCAACGACTGGATCGGCCGGTCGCAGCGTACGCAGTGCTGCACGCCGACCTTGGCGAACAATAGACGGAGGTAGTGCGCGACCTCGGTCACGGTCGCGACCGTCGATTTGCGACCGCCGCGACTCAAGCGCTGCTCGATCGCGACCGTCGGCGGGATGCCCGAGACGAAGTCGACGTCGGGACGCGGCAGGACGTGCATGAACTGGCGGACGTACGTCGAGAGGCTCTCCAGGTAGCGCCGTTGCCCCTCGGCAAACACGACGTCGAACGCGAGGGTCGACTTGCCGGAGCCCGACAGGCCGGTCACGACGATCATGCGATCGCGCGGCAGCTCGAGCGCGAGGTTCCGGAGGTTGTGCTCGCGCGCGCCGACGATGCGAATCGTGCCGCGGTCGACGACGGCCGGCGGCGGCGGCGCGGCGCTGACGGTCGCGAGGACCGGCACCGGGCCGTCCACGAGCACCGGCGCAAGGAAGCGCCCGGTGTGCGACGCGTGACACGCGGCGATCTCCTCCGGCGTCCCTATGGCGACGACCTCCCCGCCCTCGTCGCCGCCTTCGGGGCCCAGGTCGATCACGTGGTCGGCGCATTTGATGACCTCGACGTTGTGCTCGACGATCAGCAACGAGTGGCCGCGCTCGGTGAGCTTCGCGAACGCGCCCAGGAGCCGCTCGATGTCCGCGAAGTGCAGCCCGGTCGTCGGCTCGTCGAAGATGAAGAGCGTGTGGGCCTTGGCGTCACGGCCGAGGTGCGCGGCAAGCTTGATGCGCTGCGACTCGCCTGCGGAGAGGGTGCTGAGAGGCTGCCCGAGGCGGAGGTAGTCGAGCCCGACGTCGACGAGCGGCTGCAGCGCCTGCAGGATGTCCGGCTTGTCGTCGAAGAACGCGAGGGCCTCTCGCACCGTGAGCTCGAGCACGTCGGCGATCGAGCGCTCGCGGTACCGCACGTCGAGCACATCGGGCGTATACCGTTTGCCGTTGCAGCCGGGGCAGACGAGCAGTACGTCGGAGAGGAACTGCATCTCGACCTGCTCGAAGCCGTCGCCGCGGCAGGTTTCGCATCGCCCGCCCTCGACGTTGAACGAGAACGTCGCAGCGGTGAATCCGAGGAGACGGGCGTGCTCCGTCGCCGCGAAGAGCCGGCGGACCCCGTCGAACATCTTCGTGTACGTCGCTGCGTTGGCCCGCGGCGTCGAGCCGATGGGCACCTGGTTGACGAAGATCACCTCGGCGATCTGCTCGGCGCCGTCGATCCCGTCGCAGGCGCCGGGAGGCGCGGTCGACAGCCCCTGGCGCCGCAGTAGGCCGCGGTGCAGGACCTCTTCGACGAGCGTGCTCTTTCCCGATCCGGAGACTCCGGTGATGCAGACCATGCGCGCGAGTGGGATGGTGACGTCGATGCCGCGGAGGTTATTCGCGCGCGCATTCCGGATCGTGATCGCAAGCCCGCGGTCGGGTGCGCGCCGGCGCTCCGGCATTGGGATCCGGCGCGCGCCGGAAAGGTACTGGCCCGTGAGCGAGCGTGGGTCGGCGAGGACGCTCGCGAGCGTGCCGGCCGCGACCACCGTACCGCCGGCCGCCCCGGCGCCGGGACCCATGTCGATCACGTGGTCGGCGGCGGCCATGATCTCGGGGTCGTGTTCGACCACGACCACCGTGTTCTGGCGCGCGCAGAGATTCCGCATGATCCCGACCAGGCGCGCGCTGTCGCGCGGGTGCAGGCCGATCGACGGCTCGTCGAGCACGTAGAGGGTGTTCACGAGCGACGAGCCGACCGCCGTCGTGAGATCGACCCGCTCGAGCTCGCCGCCCGACAATGTCCGCGATTGCCGGTCGAGCGTCAGGTACGCGAGCCCGACCTCGACGAGGTAGGTCAGCCGCGAGCGGATCTCGCCGAGCACGAGCGTCGACGCGGGATCCTTCTCGTGGTCGACGGCGAGCCCCGTGAAGAACGCGAGCGCCTCGGCGACGTTCATGCGGTTCACATCGGCGATCGAGCGCTGCTCGATCCGGAAGTCGAGCGCGTCGGGCTTCACGCGACAGCCGGCGCACGCCGGGCACGTGCGGTAGGAGCGGTAGCGCGAGAGCAGGACCCGCACGTGCATCTTGTAGGTCTTGCGCTCGAGCCAGCGGAACCAGCCGCGGATGCCGAAGAAGGAGTGGTCGCCGTCCTCGACGAGACGGCGGTGCACGTCGTCGAGGTGCGCCAACGGCACGCCTGTCGGGATCTTTTGCCGCCGGCAGAACGCGAGCAGCTCGCGACGCTCTTCGGTCGTCGACGGCGTCGTCCACGGCTTGATCGCACCGCCTTCGAGCGTCCGCGACACGTCCGGGATGACGAGGTCGAGGTCGAGGTCGATGATGCGACCGAAGCCGCGGCAGTCGTCGCACGCGCCGAGCGGGCTGTTGAACGAGAAGAGGTTCGGCGTTGGATCGCGGTAGGTGATGCTGCACGCCGTACACGCGAGCGTTGCGCCGAACTCGCGCCGCACACCGTCGTCGACGCGCGCGACCCAGAGCCGTCCCTTGCCGTATGTGAGCGCCTGCTCGAGCGACGCTACGAGCCGCGCGCGGGCCTCGCGCTTCACCGTGACGCGGTCGACCAGGATGTCGATCGGGCTTGCGGGCGCCGCCGCGACGCTGTCGAGCTTCTGTACGGTGCCGTCGAGCCAGGCCCGGGTGAAGCCTTCGCGCGCGAGCCAGGCGACGACCTCGGTCCACGGCAAGTCCGGGAGCGGGAAGGGGAATCCGAGCTGCACGGCCGCGCCGCCGAGCTCTTCGAGCAGCAGGTCGCCGACCCCCGTCGGGGTCGCTCGCTCGACCCGCCGCCCGCAGCCGCGGCACTGCAGCACCCCGAGCTTCGCGAACAGGAGCTTCAGATGATCGTGGATCTCGGTGACGGTCCCGACGGTCGAGCGCGAGGTCGTGACGGGACGGCGCTGATCGATCGCCACCGCCGGCGGAATCCCACCGATGTGATCGACGTCCGGCTTCTCCATGCGCTCGAGGAACTGGCGCGTGTACGTGGAGAAGCTCTCGACGTAGCGTCGCTGGCCTTCTGCGTAGAGGATGTCGAACGCGAGCGTCGACTTCCCCGAGCCGCTCACGCCGGTCACGACCGTGAGCTGGTTCAGTGGGATGTCGACGTCGATGCCCTTCAGGTTGTGCTGACGGGCGCCGCGGATCTGGATATGGTCGGTGGACATCGATTGCGCGCGGCGTCGCGACGCCGAAGCGCGGCACTATAGTGGAAGAGCAACGACGCTGCACGTCGAGTGCGCCGATATCGATCGCCGGTCACGACGTGGCACTGCACGCGATCGATCTCGGTGAGCGCGCGGTCCAGCTGTACGCGGTTGCGGACCTCGAGCGGCTGGTCGATCGTGCGGCATTGCTCCGCGGCGACGTCGAGCCGCCGTACTGGGCCTATCTGTGGTCCGGTGCGCGCGTGCTCGCGTCATACGTCGCGCGCTTCGTCGACGTTCGCGGCCGCGACGTGCTCGAGATCGGCTGCGGGCTCGGCTTGCCCGGCATCACGGCGGCGGCCCTCGGCGCCGCGTCGACGACGCTCGTCGACAGCGCGCCCGCGGCGCTCGCGGTGGCGGCCGCGAGCGCCGCTGCGAACGACGTGCGATGCGTGCCGGTCGTCGCGGACTTCACGACACTCGACCCGGCATGGCGCTTCGACGTCGTGCTCGCCGCCGAAGTCGCGTACGACCGCGACCGCTATGCCGAGCTCGCCGGCGTCTGCGAACGTCACCTCCGGCCGGGCGGGGTGACGCTCCTCGCCGACGGCTACCGTACCGACACGCGCGGACTCTACACCGCGCTCGCCGCGCGCGGACTCGCCGTGCACGCGATCGACGTGCGCGTGGTCGAAGAGGAGCGGCCGATCCCCGTGCGCATCGCCGAGATTCGGCGACGGTGAGGCGGCGCTAGCTCTCGAGACACTCGGCGACCACCTGCTTCAGGCGGTCGACGTCGAGCGGCAAGGGCAGGCAGTGCACGTCCTCGACACCGCTCACGATCCAGCGCCGGCGCTCGGTCTCCGGGGCGCCGAGCAGCACGAACGGCGTCTTGCGCCCGTGCTGGCGCGCGCGGCAGAGGACGGTGAGCCCGCAGACGCCGGGAAGCGCGACCTCGCTCAGCACGAGATCGTAGCTGTGCTGTTCCAGACTTTGCATTGCCGCCTCTCCCGAGGACACGCGGTCGATCGTATACCCGCATCGACAGAGGATGCGTCCGATCGTGCCGCTGAAGTTGTCGTCGGCCGCGATCACGAGGATCCGGCGGGAGAGATCTGGGCTGCAGGCCATTCGAGGATCCGAGACTCAGCAGGAAGTATGCCAGACGGTGCGCTGACGCCATCGGGGGCCGTCCCTGCGATGTAGCGACGGAATTCGCGTCGCGCGAGCGCGTGACGCCTCCTCACGGTCGCAAACCGTGACAGCCCGGGGTCATTCCAACCCGTACTTCTCGAGCTTTCGGTACAAACGTTGCCGGTCGATCCCGAGGAGGCGCGCCGTCTGGTTCTTGTTGCCCCGCGCTTGCCGAAGGGCGGCCGCCATCAACAGCCGCTCGGTCGTCTCGAGCGACGGCACGGAGCTCCCGAAGTCGAGCGTGTGCTCGTCGGAGCCCCGTACGGGGCCGACGAGATGTGACAGGCTCGCCGGCGTGATGTCGCCGCTCGGGCTCAGGGCGAAACAGCGCTCGATCACGTTCTGGAGCTCGCGGATGTTGCCCGGCCACTCGTAGGCCTCGAGCCGCGCGAGCGCGGCCGCCTGGATCGTCTTCGGGGCGACGTTGAACTGGCGGGCGTAGCGCTCGACGTAGTGCCGGGCGAGGAGCGCGATGTCCTCCCGCCGCTCGCGAAGCGGCGGGAGGGGAAGGTGCACGACGTTCAATCGATAGAAGAGATCCGAGCGGAAGTTGCCGGCCTGGACCTCGGCCGAGAGGTCGCGGTTGGTCGCGGCGATCAAGCGTACGTCGACCTTGATCGGCCGTGTCGTGCCGAGGGGAGTCACCTCGCGCTCCTGGATCGCGCGCAGGAACTTGACCTGCAGGGCGGGCGGGATGTCGGCGATTTCGT
>JANNPN010000345.1:0-18479 GCA_031400185.1 Polyangiaceae bacterium | reverse complement strand
CCGGCTCGATGTACCAGCAGCACGCGCAGGTCGGTGAGGTGAAGGAGTTGCTCGCCAAACGGACGCTCCTCGAGCTGAACCAGGAGGTTCCCTCGAAGTTCTGTTGCATGAGCTCGGCGCTCTACCTGTTCGCACCCTTCGAGGAGGTGAAGGCATCCTACGTGTACGACCGGGACTCGCTCGCCACGCGGATTGGTTGGATTCCCGACAGTCAGCCGGTCGCGCTCCGTCTCACGCCCATGGCGGACGGGTTCGAGGAGCTCACGCCGGTCGTGAGCGACCTCAAGGGGAAGACGGCCGTCATCGTCGTCACCGACGGCGGTGCCAACACCGGCGGGGATGCGGTCGCGGCGGCGCGCGCGCTCGTCGCCGCGAAGCCGGGCACGTGCTTGCACGTCGTGTCGTTCGCCGATTCCGAGGGCGGTCGTGAGATCAACAAGCAGCTCGCGCAGATCACGCCGGAGTGTCGCTCGGTCGAAGGGACCGACATCCTGGGCAGCGGCCCGAAGATGCAACAGTTCGCGCGCGACGTCTTCTGCACCGCGCGTCCCGTCACCCAACGACGAGGCGGTTGAGCTCGAACGGGCGGCACCCGCGTCGGCGGGTGCCGCCTCGTTCGTTCGCGCTAGACGTCGCGCGGATTCGACGCACGGGGCGTGATCGCGACCTGCGCAAGGGCGGTGAGCCAACGCTCCTGGGTGAAGCGCAGCAAGGGTCGGAGCACGATCCGCAGCAGCCAAGGGATCACGCCGCGCTGGGTTTCCTCGGTGATCACGCGGCACCCGGTCGGGGTCGGCTCGATGTCCCACGAGTGGTACGCCGCCGCGCCGAGGCCGGTGCCGCTCCAGGCGAGGCGGTGCGGCGGATCACATTCTTCGACCGTCGTCTGGACGGGCACACCGAGGACGGTCCAGCGAAAACGGCTGCCGATCCCGAGCGCCGGCGCGGGGCCCGAGACGATGCGCGCCCGCGTGCACTGCGCGTACCATTCGGGCCAGCGCTCGGCGTGCACGAGCCAGGCGAACACGTCGGCCGCCGGAGCCGCGATGGCGACCTCGTGCTTGGAGTAGACCGGCGAGACCTCGGGTCGCGCCTCGTCCGGCCAGCGCGCCGCGGGCCTCAGGCGGCGGCCTCCGCGAGGATCCGGAGCGTGTCGACCTGGCGGGTGCCGCAGACGACGGTCGTGACCCCCGACGCCTTCCACGCCTGCAAGCGATCCCGGATGCGCTCGGGGGGACCGACGAGCGACACCTCGTCCGCGAGCTCGTCCGGCACCGCGGCCGCGGCCTCGTCTTTCTTGCCGGCGAGATAGAGGTCTTGGATGGTCTTCGCGGCTTCTTCGAAGCCGTAGCGGCACGCGAGGTCGTTGTAGAAGTTCTTGCCGCGCGCGCCCATGCCGCCGACGTAGAGGGCGAGACCCGGCTTGATGTGACTCAAGCACTTCTGGACGTCGGGACCGATGACGACGTTCACCGACGCGGCGATGTCGAAGCTCGCGAGCGATTTGCCGCCTGCGCGCGCGAAGCCCGCATCGAGCGCGCCCTTGAAGACGTGGGTGCGATGCGGCGAGTACCAGATCGGCAACCAGCCGTCGGCGATCTCGGCGGCCTGCTCGACGCTCTTCGGACCGATCGCCGCGACGTAGATCGGGATCTGCCGGCCGTGGAGGATGCTCTTGAGCGGCTTCCCGAGGCCGGTCGCACCCGGGCCGTCGTAGGGGATGTGGTAGTGCTCGCCCTCGTGTTGGAGCGGCGCCTCGCGAGCCCAGATCCGTCGGACGATCTCGATGTACTCGCGGGTCTTCACGAGCGGCTTTCCATAGCGCTCGCCGTGCCAGCCCTCGACGACCTGGGGGCCCGACACGCCGAGGCCGAGGAGGAACCGCCCGCCGGACAGCTGATCGAGCGTGGTCGCGGTCATCGCGGTCATCGCCGGCGTGCGCGCGGGCATCTGCATGATGCCGCTCGCGACGTGGATCTGCTGCGTGCGCGCCGCGATCCATGCGAGCGGCGTCACCGCGTCCGAGCCGTAGGCCTCCGCCGACCACACCGAATGAAAGCCGAGCCGGTCGGCCTCCTCGATGAGCGGCATGTCGAGCGCCATCTTGGAGCCGGAGTAACCGATGGTGAGACCCAAACGCATGCGTCGTCTCCTCTCGTCGAGCGTCCGAGGTGCTAGACCGCGCTCGTGCCCGTGTCCAGGCGCTACAGCGGCGGGAAGCGCGCGGCCCACGGCTCGCGCTGCACGCCGGCGCCGTTCGCGACGAAGGCGATCACGTGGTACCAGCCGGCGAGCACGAGGATCTCGAGCAGCTGCGGCGGCGTGAAGTGCGCCGCGAGCTCGGTCCAGAGAACGTCGGAGATGCATGCGCCGTAGTGCAGCTCGTCGACCAGCCTGATCAGCAGCGCGTCGACGCCGCGCCACGCCTTGTCGTCGGGCTTGCCGAGGACCGTCGCCTTCATGGTCTTGTCGTTGATGCCGGCGGGCGCCCCGAAGAACGTCGCGTGCACGCCCCACTCGTACTCGCAGCCGAGCCGCGCACAGACCCGCTGGATCACGAGCTCGCGCTCGCGGATGCCGAGTGCTGCTGTGCGGCCGAGGAGGTACTTGCCGAGCGGCAACATCGCCTGAGCAAGCGGGAGGTGCTGTGCCAGCGTTCGGAACAAGGCGAGCGGCTCGACCGGCGCCCCCTTCGGCATCCAGCGGGCGAGCTCGTCCATCACGTCGGAGTCGTACGGCGGCTCGACCGGCGGGATGCGTGGGCTGTCCATGGACTCCTCCTCGTGCTACGGATTCCGTAGCGTTCGTATGGAGCTCTCGTGGGTAGCACAAGGTCCGGCGTGAGCGCGAGCCGCAGGCCGCGTGTCGCGCGCAGCCCCCGGCCGATCATGGAGATCCTCGAGTTGTTCGGACGGCGCTGGGCGCTGCGCGTCTTGTGGGAGCTGCGCGCCGGCGCGCTTCCCTTTCGTGGTCTGCAGGAGCGCTGCGATGCCGTCTCGCCGACGGTGCTGAACGACCGCCTGCGCGAGCTCCGCGCTGCGGGCGTCGTGGAGCTCCAGGAAAGCGGCGGCTACGTGCTCACCCCCGACGGGCACGCACTCGGCGGCCTGCTCCTGCCGCTGAGCGCGTGGGCGGAGCGCTGGGCGCGACGCGTCCGCACGCGCCGCGCCCGCTCCGCGCGCTGATTCAGGACTGCGCCGGGACCCAATTCCCGTGGAAGCCGTACGGGACGCGGTGCGGGACCCGGATCTCCGCGAGCGGTTCGCCGTCGATGGCGCGGGCGTCGAGCACGAAGAAGGCGCTCGCGTTTCGCGCCTGGTCGTAGTTGAGCACGAGCACGTAGCCGTCGTCCTCGACGGCGGCCGCGTTGCGCGGCACGAAGAGCGGCTCGCCGACGCCGTTCCCGGCCCCGAAATGACGCGTCTCGGTCGTGCCGCGCTCGAGGTCGTACTTCCGGACCGCCGTCCAGACCGGCACGCCGGACGGACAGCCCTCGGGACCGGTCAGCGCCATGTAGCCGAAGCGGTGCTTTCGGCCGAGCAGGCGCTCGTTGACGCGCGGGAACTCGCCGTCGCCGTCGTCGAGCGGCGTCGAGCGCACGCTGCCCTTCGTGAGGTCGATCTCGAAGCGATGCAGACGGGCGACGTTCTTGTCACGCCATCCCGGATCGCGCGCCGCCGTGGCGTCCATGAACATGAGCTGCTCGTAGCGTGCGACGTCGAGCGTCACGACGCCGTTCTCGGCGTACGCGTTCATCGGGTGGAAGACGAAGCAGGGGTCGATGTCGAACCAGCGCACGTCGGCGTTGCCGCCGCTCCGCGGCATGACGCCGAGCTTGGCCCCGCGCTCGGGCTCCCAGGTGAAGAGGCTACCGCCGGTCTGGAGCTTCGCGAAATCGAAGACGACCGGGCAGAGCATGAAGATCACGTAGTCCTTGGTGATCGCAAAATCGTGCATCATCGACGACCACGCGACGTCGATCACCTCGGAGCGCGTGAGCACGCCGTTCCGGTCGACGACATGGTAGGTCAGGTACGGCGGGAAGGGCGCGTAGCCGAAGAACAGCATCTCACCGGTCTCGGGATCCATCTTCGGGTGTGCGGTCATGGCGGTGCCGAGCTTGCCGCCGAAGTCGTAGAGCCCGACGGTCGCGAGCGTGCAGGGGGCCATCTCGGTCGGGAGCGACGACTCGACCAGCGCCAGGAGCTTCCCGCCGTGCGCGACGATGTTGGTGTTGCCGGTCACCTTGATCGCCGGCGCCTCGGTGCCCGACATGCTGATGACGCCGCGGTAGAGCGCGCGTCCGGCCTTCCGCTCCTCTTTCAAGCCGTCGCTCTCCACCCAGCGGTTCCGGTACGACGCGCGGCCGTCCTCGATCTTGATCGCATGGATCATCCCGTCGCCGTCGAACCAATGGTAGCGGCCCTCCGGCTCGAAGGCCGGGTTCGGCCCGGTGCGGAAGAAGGTGCCGTTCAAGTCGCGCGGAATCTCGCCGATCACCTCCAGGCCGTCGGTGAAGCCTTCCTCGCGCCACGGGCCGAAATTGCCGCGCAGAAACGGATTGACCTCGGATTCACGCTCGCTCATTTAGATGCTCCTTTCGTGCGCCGAGCCGGCACCGGCTTCGGCGTGATGAGTTGATCGACCATGGCGTCGCGCACCAGCGCGATCGCCGCGTTGTCGGGGGACCAGAACTCGCTGATGACGAGCGACGTCACGCCGTGGACGGCGGCCCAGAACGCGGCGGTCGCGTCCTCGAGCGGCGGCGCGAGCCGGCCGGCGTCGGCGATCGCCATCACACGCCGGCGCAGCCCGTCGTAGGAGGCGAGGCCCGCGGGTGACGGGCGCGACGGACGGTTGCCGAACATGAGGCGGTAGTGCGTCGGATGGCCGAGCCCGTACTCGACGTAGCGATCGAAGGCCCAGCGCAGGGCTTCGACCGGGTCGTGCGGCGCCGCGCGATGCGCGAACGCGCTGGCGAAGTCGGCAAAGCAGTCGTCGACGACGCGGGCGACGAGCGCCGCCTTGTCGCCGAAGTGATGGTAGATCGTGGGCGCCGTAACGCCGGCGCGCGCGCACACCTCGCGGATCGACAGACCCTGCTCGCCGACGGTGGCGAGCAGCTGCTCTGCGGCGTCGAGGATGGCACGGCGGGTCGCCTCGGATTCGCGGTCGCGGGTGCGGAGCGCGGTGACTTTCGCGGGCACGCCCTGGCTATAGCGGTGTTACATTGGTGAGGCAACAGCCCAGAGGCGAAAACCCACCCGGGCCGCGAATTACTATAGCAAGGCTATATGGGCGTGGAATCGCGAGAGAAAATTCCGAGCAGCTCGACATGCTCGGTCTGCGGCAGCAGGTCGAACGGGCGGACGCGGTCGAGCGCGTAGCCGCCGGCGCATAGGACGGCCGCATCGCGTGCGAAGCTCTCCGGATGGCACGACAGGTAGAGGATGCGCGCCGCCCCGAGGCGCGCGATCCGTTCCGGGACTCCGGGCGCGCAGCCTTTGCGCGGCGGGTTCAGCGTGACGACGTCGACCGCCTGGTCCACGCCCGCGAGGACGTCCTCGACGCGGCCGGCGACGAAGCGCGCCTGCTCCGTGCCGGCGCGCTTCGCGTTCGCGCGCGCGGCGGCGACGGCGGCCTCGACCTCCTCGACCCCGAGCACGCTCGCCGCGCGCGGCGCGAGCGTGAGCGCGATCCCGCCGACGCCGCAATAGAGATCCAACACGCGGGCGCGCTCGTGGAGCCCCCCCGCGGCGCCGCTCGGCGCATCGATCGCCGCGTCGGCGATCGGCGCACCCATCGCCGCGTCGGCGATCGCTGCGTAGATCACCGCCGCCATCCGCGTGTTGGCCTGCACGAACGCGATCGGTCCCGCGGCGATCGTGACGTCCCCGTAGCGCTCCCGCAGCACCTCCTCGCCCCAGACGCGCGTGGTCGTCGGTCCGAGGATCACGTTGCCCGCGGTCGTGTTCTCGTTCACCAGCAGCCCCGCGAGCGGCACCTGCGTCCGGAGCCGCCGCACGAGCCGCTCGACGTTCGGAAGCGGCAGCGCCGAGCTCACGAGGGTCACGAGGACGCGTCTCTCGGCGAGGCTCGCGCGCACGAGGACGTAGCGGATGCCCGGGCGGCCGCGCCCGTGCACTGGAATACGCTCGTCGGCCAGGACGTCACGGATCGCCGGAATCGCCCGCTGCAGGAGCGGGGCGTGGAGCGGACAGCCGCTCGCGTCGAGGATGCGGTGGCTGCCGGGCGCGTAGAGGCCGAGCACCGGACGGCGGGTACCGCCGACCATGAGCTTCGTCTGCACCCGGTAGCCGCTCGGCTCGGGTGCCGGCGTCACGGGGTCGACGCGTGCCGGCGCCGCGGAGGGCAGGGCGCCTGCGAGCGCCGCGACGACACACCGCTGCTTCGCGGCGAGCTGATCGCCGTACGGCCGGCCGACCCACGGGCACCCGGGGCAGCTCGGAAAATGCGGGCACCCGAATGCCGTCGGGTTCGCTGGCGGCATGCGAGCGCGCGCGACGAGACGGGCGGGCGCACCGGTGACGGTGGGCCCGCGTCAGCTCAGTGCGTCGCCGGCTTCTCGGCCGGAGCCTCGGCCGGCTTCGCACCCGGAGCGCCGGTCGGCGACTCGGTCTCGCGGTATTGCATCTCGTGCTTGCGCTCGAGCGCGTCGACGCGGCGCTCGAGGTCACGGCGCTGCTCCTCGCTCATCGCGGCCGGCTTCGCGCGCTTCGTCGGCTTGGCGGCGTCCTGCGCGTACGCCGCGGACGCGGCCATCGTCAGCACCATCAGGGCGGTCAACGTGATCGATCGCATGCACCCCTCCTTCGGAAGGGCTCTGGTATCGCAGCAGCACGAGAAAGAGAAGTCGCGCGGGCGCTTTGCGTACGCGGTCGGTCATGGCTACAACGAGGGGTATGCATTGGACGGTCGCGATCGCCGCGCTGATCGTCGCCATGGCGGGCCGCGCGTTCGCCGAGGGCAACGTCGACGCCAAGCTGCAGTGCCAGGTGGAGTACGGCTCGCAATCGGCGATGGGAGCCGCGTGCAAAGAAGGCGTCGACATCGCCGCACGTGCCGCGCCGCAGGGCGAGGACGCTGCGAGCCAGTGCATCGCGAGCCGTGACAACGGCGCCCGCATCGCCGCCTGTCAGCAGGGCGTGACGTACTACGCGCGCTTCGCCCGTCAGGTGCGGAGCACCGACAAGAGCAGCTTCTCGTACACCTGGCAGCAGCCGAAGACCGGGCTGCAGGTCGACGTCGGCGAGTATCAGGCGAGCGTCGGTAACCAGAAGGTGGTCGAGGACTGCATGCGCGCGTTCGACGGCAGCGACGCGCCACCGAGCTGCATGTCGGGGATCACGGTGCAGCCGCAGGCGCCCGGACCGGTGGCACCCGCGGGTCGGAAGTAGGGCTTACTCGCCGCACATGCGGCGGAGCGACGGGTCGTCCGCGAGCGCTTTTTCCGGGATGGAGTCGCAGATCTTGTTGACGCGCGTGTGATGCGCGCCGGTTTCCGCTTCCCTCGCCTTGGCGCCGCGCGCCGCTGCCTGCGCCGCCGGGTCGCGCCGGGCGTTTTCGGCGGCGATCCCGGCCGCGATGTCCTCTTCGCTCGTGCCCTCGGGCGCCTGGATCTTCACCCGAACCTCGGGCGGCATCATCTTGGGTGTCGGGTTCGGCATCGGATCGTCGGCATGGGCGACGACCGCGCTCCCGATCACCAACGCCGCTGCTGCTATGATGGCCTTCATCGCTTCGGCCCTCCTCGCGTGCCGGAGTGCATGGCACGTGCCACGCGCGAGTCGATCATTCACTGTTCGGCGACCCCGCGCGGAGCGTCGCAGGCGTGCCGGCCGGCGAGTTCGTGACGCGCGCATGCGCCGGCAATGCGCATACGGTCAGGCGGCTTACGGCGTCGGCGCGGCCAGCGGGACGGGGGCGAACGGCGCGGACTTCGCGGGGGGCTTTGCAAAGGGCTGTTGCCCCGGAGCGACCGCGATGGGATGCCCCTTCTCGACCCACACGAAGAGCCCCTCGTCGAGCACGGCCGTGTTCGCATAGCCGCGCTTGCGGAGCTCCTCGAGCACGCGGCCCGACTCCTCGTGCGGGCAGACGCAGTACGAGACCACCCAGGTGCCGTCGTTCGGCACGCGGTCGAGGTCGCGCATGTCGAAGTAGGGCACGGAGATCGCACCGGGAATGTGCATGCGGAGGTAGTCGGACGTGGGCCGCGCGTCGATCAGGATGAAGCGGCGCTTGTCGGCGTACGCGCGCGCGACGTCGGTGACGGACGCGTAGCGGCCGAGACGGAGCGGGAGATCGGGCGGCTGAGCGTCCGGATTCATCACGACCGGCGCCGCCGGCATGGGCGTCGGTGCGGCGACCGGCGGCGCCGGGACGGGACGCGCGAGCGAGCGCACGTAGGCGAGCACGTCCTCGATCTCGTTCGCCACGAGCGTGCCTTTCCACGGCTCCATCGCGGTGCCGGGACGCCCGTCGGCGACTGCGACCCGGAGGAACGCGTCGGACGCGGTCGCGAGGAACATCGGGTTGAAGAGGTGGACGGCGTTGCCGCGCCGCTCGACGGTGCCGTGGCACGTCTCGCAGTGCGCGGCGTACAGCGTACCGCCGTTCGCGACGTCGCCCTTCGCGGCTTTCGGCGGGAGCGGCGGCGGAGCGGGGGCACCGCCGCGGATGTAGCTCACGAGCGCGTCGACCTCGGCCGGCTCGAGCGGACCGCCGACGCTCTTCCCGTAGCCGGCCATCGCGGTGCCGGCACGGCCGCGCTCGATCGCGGCCTGCAGGAACGCGGTGCTGGCCGTCGCCCGGAACGTCGGCGACGAGAGCGATGGCGCGTTGTCGGCCGCGTACCCCTCGAGCGCCGCCCCGTGGCAGAGCTGGCAGTACTTGGCGTAGAGCGCCGCTCCCGGTTCGGCGGGCGCCGCCGCGGCTGCGGTCGCAGTAGCGGGTGCGGAAAACGCGGCGAGCATCACGAGAATGCACGCCAAGAGTGGGGTCCTGCGAGCGGTCCGCATGTCGGTCGGGGGCGGGCATGTCACAAATCGCCGCTCTTGCCCACCGGCCCCGGGTAGGGGAGAAGCACTGCCGTGCCGACCGGATTGCCGCGGGTGATCGCGTTCCTGCACCCGGTCGTCGCGCTCGCGACCATCATGTTTCTCGCCTACGTCGCGTCGCTCGGCCTCCGCTCGCGCGAGCGCGCGCACCGTCACTTGCGGTCGAAGCACGCGCGGCTCGCCGTGTGGGCATACGCGGCGATGATCGTGAATTTCGCCGGCGGCATCGCGACGACGT
This sequence comes from Polyangiaceae bacterium, assembly GCA_031400185.1. Lineage (GTDB taxonomy): Bacteria > Desulfobacterota > Binatia > UTPRO1 > UTPRO1 > UTPRO1. The sequence continues at coordinate 9,161 of JANNPN010000345.1, read as the reverse complement.
GGCTCGTGCGCTCCGACATCACGACGGAAGGCATCATGCACCTGCGCCTCGGCCTCGCGGTCGTGGCCCTCATGACCGGCGCGGCGCTGCTGTCCCGCTGGATCGGCACCAACGAGGCCGCGCGCGTGCTCCATCCGATCCTCGGGCTCCTGGCGCTCGTCGTATCAGGGCTGCAGGTCTTCTTCGGGATGCCGCTGCTGCCCCTGTAGTCATCACGTAACGCGATGGGCACCATAAGTGCGCTCGCTCACGGTGATTATTCGTTGACGAGGCGCGGCAACGATGTCAGGACGGGAGCGCCACGTGCGTCACGCGCACGGGCATCCTCGTGTTCAGCGACGACGTTCATTCACGACGACTCCTGGCGGGCATCCTCGGTGTGCTCGCGGTCGTAAGCGGGGCCGCGCCACGCGTCCACGCCGGCTGCAATCTGATTCCGCAGGCCCAGCCCGCGTTTCGCGGCGCGCTCGGCACGCTCGATCGCCCCTACGCGGCACCCGGCGACTTCGTCGACGTCAACGTCCGCCAGGCGCTCTGTGACGGCGCCTCATCCGGCGTCTCCTTTGATCCCGCCCACCATGAGGTCACGCTCGTCTTCAATCCCGAGGGCGGTCCGCGCCGTGTCGTCGTCCTCACGACCTCGCCGTGCGCGAGCCTCGCGGCGCGCCTCGATGCCTGCGAGGAGACGTCCGGCGTCGTCAAGAACGGCGTCAGCTGCGTGCAGGTGAACCAACCCGGCGACCCAACCGGCATGGGCCTCGCGTTCGTGGATGGCGCGTACCGCCTCCGCTTCCGCTTTCCGGACACCGACGGGTTGCTTGCGCCGAGCGGCGATCGTCGCGGCCTCACCGGCCCGGTCACCATCGCCGTGAGCTCCACCGGCGCGGCGTTGCCGTGCGGGCTCGCGACCAATCCCTGCAGGGCCCAAGCCCGACAGCTCGGCTTGATCGCGTGCGTCGACGAGCTCTACGCCGCCGACGGCACCTGCCAGCCGAACCTTGCCGCGCCGTTCTCGCATTTCACGGCGCTCCCGGTGCCGAACGACTTCGAGGCCGACTGCTACACGACCAGTCCGCCGTGTACCGCGACCGCCACCGAGGTGCGCTTCGCGCTCGACCGCGACGGGAACCTGCTCTTCCCGGTGCACTGGGAGGGGGTGCTGCCCTCGCAGGACGACGGTCCCGTGCCGCGCTCGCTCCGTGTGACCGTCCGGCCGCCGGTGCCGATCGCCGTGCCGGACCGCCGGTTCCTCTCGTCGTTCACGCCGGAAGGCCAGCCGCTGCCGCCGATCTTCGAGCCGCAGGCGGACCCGACGCTCGGCACGCCCGGCGTGCTGAACCTCTTCGGCACCACGGACGCGCCGACGACCGTGCTCCGGATCGCCAACCGTCGCGGCCGCTGCAACGGCGGCGGCAACGCCGGCGAGGCGTGCTACGCGGACGTGCATTGTCCCGGCGGCGCGTGCGTCGACGCCTGCGTCGGGGGCGCGAACGACGGCCTCGCCTGCACCACGAAGAAGGACTGTCCGGCGGGCGCATGCGGCAGCCTGTTCGATGCGGACACGCTCGCGGCGTTCGCCACGAGCGGCGGACCGCTCGTCGTCCCGCGCCTCCCGGCCGGGATGCTCGGCGTCTGTCAGGCACCGCCGTTCGCGGGTTGCGGCACCAACGCCGACTGCGGTGGCGCGCCGTGCGTCACGTACGCGTTCCAGGCGCAGGACCCGATCGCGCTCGAGAGCGTCAGCAACGGCAGCACGGACGTGCTCACGCTGACGGCGCCCGAGACGCTCACGATCGTCGACCGCACGGGCGATGGCGACGTCGGCGACGTCGCGCTCACGCTCCGCAACCGGACGACCGGCGAAGCCCAGCCGCTCGGGAAGCCGGCCGGAACCAACGTGTACGGGCTCCTCGACTGCGGGCTGACCGGCACGCCGGAGTCGCGCGCGATCGTCCAGGTGCCCGTGACGCCGTTCACGACGACGGCCCTCGCGACCGAGGGCGACGTGGTCGCCTTCGTCGAGAGCGAGAACGGGCAGGGCTTTTGCGACGAGAACGGTGACACCGACAGCGGCGACGGCATCCTGCGCGTCGTGACGGTTCCGGGGAACGAGCGCACCGCCGGCTTGATCCCGCCGCGCGCCGTCGACACGGCGCTCCGCATCAACGAGCAGAGCCTCGCCGTGTCGGCGGGGAAGGTCTTCGTCCGGAGCTCCGAAGCGTCGATGGCGAAGAAGACGCTCGAGCGCGTGAGCAACGCGAGCGGCATCCCCGGCGACGAGGCCAACGGCTACACGCAAGACGCGCAGCTCTCGAAAGATCGCCGCTGGGTCGCGTTCACGAGCGGCGCCGACAACCTGCTCGGCCCCGGCGGCGACACCAACTTCTCCCTCGACGTCTTCGTGCGCGACCGCCAGACCGGCACGGTCACGCGCATGAGCGTCAGCGACACGGGGGCGGAGGTCTTGGCTCCCGACACGACGGGCATCGTCGGCCTCGCCGCCTCGATCTCGGGCGACGGACGCTACGTCGTCTTCCAGGGTGTCACCAACAACATCGTTCCGGGCGACACGAACATCTGCTTCGGGGGCCCGTGCTCGGACATCTTCCTCCACGACCGCGACACCGACGACGACGACGTCTACGACGAGCCCGGCGCCATCGGCACGACCCGCATCAGCCTCGGTCCCGGCGGCGTCCAGGCCGACGGCGAATCGAACCGTCCCATCATCTCCGCCGACGGCAAGCTGGTCGTCTTCGAGAGCTACGCGACGAACCTCGTCGTGGGCGACGCCAACGGCGAGCCGGACATCTTCGTCCGCGACCTCGACGCGGGCGTGACCGAGCGGGTGAGCGTCGCGAACGACGGGTCGGAGAACATCGGGATTCAAGCGGAGCCGCGGGTGTACGACATCTCCGACGACGGGCGCTACGTCGTGTTCGACATGCGCACCACGAACCTCCCCGACGGGCCCGAGTTCAGCCACGGCGGCCCGAACATCGACGTCTTCGTGCGTGATCGTCTGACCGGCACGACCGATCAGATGACCGACTACCAGGCGCCGGGCGAGAACTACTCGATCGTCATTACCTCGGAGTTCGCCCAACAGCCGCGCATCTCCGGCGACGGGCGCTGGGTCGTGTTCACGAACCAGCCCGACTTCGGCGGCCAGGTCGACGTGCTCATCCGCGATCGTACGCTCGAGGTCGAGCCCGAGCTCGTGAACGTGCCCGTCGGCGCGCCGGTCGGCCCGCCGTATCTCTGCCAGCTGCCGGACGTGTCGGACGACGGACGCTTCGTCACCTTCTGGAGCGAGGGGGAGTTCCTGATCGAGGGCTTCGACGGGAACGGCAGCTACGACCTCTTCATCCGCGACCGGACGGTCGGCTCCCTCGAGCGCGTGAGCGTCCGTGCCGACGGCCACGAGGGAAGCGGCGAGCTCGGACCGAACCACCACTGGATCGCGCATGACGGCCGCGAGGTTCTGTTCGTCTCGAGCATGATCAACCTCCTCGGGCCCGCCGTCGACGGCAACGGCGCCCCCGACGCGTTCATCCGCGGCATCGACGCCGCCGATCCGAACGGCGTCGACGCGCTGTTCTTCTCCGACGGCGCGCTCGACGACACCGTGCTCGAGGTCTTCGATCCCGTTGGCGGCGCCATGACGACGCTCTGTCCCGCGGCCGACGTCGCGGTCGTGCACGGGGCGGCGGCGTTCCTCCGCCCCGAGTCGGCGACCGGCACGGCAGCCTGTCCCGGCGGACCGCTGAACGCCGACGGCGACGTTTCCGACGCGGTCGTGCAGTACTGGCCGGGAAGCGGCCCGGTCCAGAACCTCGGCCGCGCCGGCACGGCGGTGGCACTCACCGCGACGCACGTGGCGACGATCACGCCGGAAGCGGGGGAGGGTGCGGGCAGTCTGAACGGAGACCCCGACACGAGCGACGGCGTGGTCGCGGTGCGCCCCGTCGGCGCCGGCGCGTGGACGAGCATCGGCGAGGCCGCCGATCGCCTCCTGGCCTGCGGGTCCGTCTTCGCGTTCCTCACGCCCGAAGCCGCGCAGAACGCGACGTCGCTGAACGGCGACGCCGACGCGCTCGATCGCGTCGTCCGGATCTACGTGCCCGCGACCGCGACCCTCATCGACACGGGCCAGGCGGCGACCGAGCTCGTCTGCAACGACCAGATCGTCGCGTTTCGCACGAGCGAGGTGGAGCAGGGCCACGCGAATCTTCTCGCCGGGTCGGGCACCGTCCCGGGCTTCTCGGCGACCTTCGTCATGCAGGGCTACGACCTCGGCCGTCCCGAGTGCCTCACGCCCGGTCACCCCGCCGACTGCGTCGTCAACAGCCATCGCTCGGCCCGGGTCTGCGACTTGGCGGCGTGCGATCCGCGCATACCGTACAAGCTGATCGGCTCGAGCGTGAAGTTCATCGCCTTCGAGTGCGACCAGCGCGGCGACTTCCCCGACGTGTTCTGCGAGCCCAGCGGCAGCGACATCGACGGCAACCTCCGCGCCACGGACCTCGTGTTGCAGATCTTCGACGTCCACGCCGGCACCGTGAACGTGGTGGGCGGGCTTGCGGGCGGTGATCCGCTCCAGGGCGGCACGACGGGCGGCGACGAGGGCGCGATCGTGGTCTCGCCGGGCCGCTGCATCGAGACGTTCACCGCCCCGTGCACCACCAACGACCAGTGTGGCAGCGGCGGGTTCTGTGCGGAGAGCGTCTGCACACGCGAGCACCGCACCTGCCGCATCGATCTCGACTGTCCGCCCGGCATTCCGTGCGAGGACGACGACGTTGCCCCGGCGGTCGGCGCCAGCCCCGATACCGACGGCGACGGCATCGTCGACCACGTCGACGACTGCGTGTTCGCCGCGAATCCGACGCAGGCGGACGCCGACGGCGACGGCGCCGGCGACGCGTGCGACCTCGCGACCTGCGGTGACGGCGTGCGGAGCTACGACGAGGTCTGCGAGGCCGGCGACGACGCGCTCTGTCCCGGGACGTGCAGCGCGTGCCGCTGCGCCACCTGCACGAACCTCGTCGCGGACCCGAAGGGCAAGGCACAGATCAAGACCAAGCAGGATGCGGGCCAGCTCGGGGTCGGGACGCTCCTCACGCTCGGCGCGAGCTACACGAACCAGCCGGTCACGATCGCGCTCGCCGACGGCGACTCGGCGGTGATCGCCCGCGAGGCGGTCGGCGCGCTGCCGCCGTCCGGGAAGCCGCCCTTCAAGAAATGGGTGTACAAGACCAAGCGGAAGAGCGGCGTCGTCCAGGTCCAGTTGCAGGCGCGCCCGAAGGAGCCGGGCGTCTACAAGCTGTCGCTCAAGGCCAAGCGCTGGTTTCCCGCGGCGGCCGCGAACCAGCCCGCCGCGTCGACCGAGCTCACCATCACGATCGGGACACAATGCTTTCGCATTCCCGTCACCAAGAAGAGCGACTAAAGAGGCGAGGGGGATGCGACATGTCGTGGTTTCAGATCTTTCTGCGGCAGGAAGCGCGGACGTTCCAGCAGGGCGAAGTGATCTTCGCGCTCGGCGACGCCGCGAAGTGCATGTACGTCGTTGCGGACGGCGAGGTCGACCTCTCGATCGGGGACCAGTTCCTCGAGACGTTGAAGCCCGCCGACGTCTTCGGGGAGCTCGCGCTCATCACCGGCGAGCCGCGGAGCGCCACCGCGCGTGCGCGTACGACGTGCCGGCTGGTCGAGATTCCCGAAGCGCGCTTCACCCATCTGGTCCAGGAGACGCCGAACTTCGCGCTCGCGGTCATGCGCGTCCTGACGCGCCGGCTCCGCCGCCACGACCCGATCGCATAGCGCCCCCGCGGGCGGCCCGCGGGTCGCCATGAAGTGCCTGCTGGTCTCCGACCTCCACTACACGCTGAAGCAGCTCGACTGGCTCGATCGGGTCGCGACCGAGTTCGACGTCGTGATCATGGCGGGCGACCACCTCGACATCGCCTCGGCGGTGGCGCTCGAGGCGCAGATCGTCGTGATGCTGAAGTATCTTCAGAAGGTCGGCTCGCGCGCGCAGCTGCTCGTGAGCTCCGGGAACCACGACTTGAACGCGCGCGGTCCGCACGGCGAGAAGATCGCGCGCTGGTTGACACGGGCCCGTCAGCTCGGGGTGGCGGTCGACGGCGACGCGGCCCTGGTCGGCACGACGCTCTTCACGGTGTGTCCCTGGTGGGACGGACCCGAGACCCAAAAGGCGGTGGACGCGCAGCTCGCGCGCGACGCCGAGCGTCCGAAGCAGTCGTGGGCCTGGGTCTACCACGCGCCGCCGAGCGACTCGCCGACGAGCTGGACGGGGACGCGCCACTACGGTGACGACGCGCTCGTCGCATGGATCGCGCGCTACCGTCCGGCCATGGTCTTCGCGGGCCACATCCACCAGTCGCCGTTTCGCCAAGGCGGCTCGTGGGTCGACCGCATCGCCGACACGTGGGTCTTCAATCCCGGCCGCCAGATCGGCCCCGTGCCGACCCACGTGATCGTCGACACCGACGCGAGCCGCGCGCTGTGGTTCTCGCTCGCGGGCAACGAGATCTGCCCGCTCGGTGCGCCGCTCACGCGACCGCTCGCCGAGATCGGCCCGGACGACGACGTGCCGCCGCTGCCGTAGCACCCCTCCGCGACGGCCGCCGTCGCAGAGCGCGGACTCGGGGACGACGCTTGCGTCAGCAGTTCGGGTCGGGATCGCGGTCGGAGCCGGTCTCGTGGTCGTCGACCTGGGAATGCGCGAGCGTGTCGAGTACCTGGTCGACCATGCCGAAGTGGTCCGTATGCTCGTCGAACTGCTGCTTCAGATCGACGAGATAGGTCGTCATCGCGTGCAGCCGCTTCGCGAGCATGCGCGCGACGCCAAGCGCGACGTCGGGCGCCGAGCGCAGGAACTGCTCGGGAGCGTCCACGACGTAGAAATCCGACGGTGCGGTCGTGCGAACCGTCGCGGTGTGCACGGTGTCGAGCAGCACGGAGATCTCACCGAACACCGCGCCCGGGTCGGAGAACGTGCTGATGACGTAGTCGCGCTTGGTCACCTCGACGGCGCCGTCGGCGAGGACGAAGAGCATGCCGGCGCGCGTGCCTTCGGCGATGATGATCTCGCCCGCCGCGAAGGTTCGAATCGGAAGGTACGCCTGACACGCTTCGAGGATCGTCGGCATGACGCGCGCCGGCAGGATACGTCGTGGCGATGAAGAGTCAAACGTAAACGAACCGTGCCGCTGCCGCGGAATTGCGCAGCGCGTGCTCAGCGAAGAAGCAGCGCACGGGCGACAGCGGCGGAACACCATCTCGGAATCCACGCGCGGCGCATGGCACGTCGGGTGCTGGAGGGACCGCCATGCTCGCCCCCGCCGCCATGCGCGCCCCCGCCGTCGCCGCGGTCGTCTCGCCCGTCCAGACCTACCTGGAGCGTCTCCACGCTCGTCACGCCGGGCTCGCGACCGGCGAGGTCGCGACCTACATCCCCGAGCTCGGCAAGGCCGACCCCGACTGGTTCGCGATCTGTCTCGCGACGACCGACGGTCAGGTCTACGAGGTCGGCGATGCGCGGCAGACGTTCACGATCCAATCGATTTCGAAGCCGATCACGTACGGTCTGGCGCTCGAGGACCAGGGGTACGACACGGTGCTCGGGAAGATCGGCGTCGAGCCGAGCGGCGACGCGTTCAACTCGATCAGTCTGCACCCCGAGACCGGCTGTCCCCTGAACCCCATGATCAACGCCGGTGCGATCGCGACGACGTCGCTCGTTGCGGGCCACTCGCCGGAGGACCGGCTCGCGCGCCTGCTCTCGGTGTTTTCGCACTACGCGGGGCGTGAGCTCTCGGTCGACGAGTCGGTGTACCGCTCCGAGAAGGAGACGGGGCACCGCAATCGCGCGATCGGCCACATGCTGCGGAACTTCGACGTCTTGACGGACGATCCCGACGGCGCCCTCGACCTCTACTTCCGCCAGTGCTCGATCCTGGTCGATTGCCGCGACCTGGCGCTCATGGCGGCGACGCTCGCGAACGGAGGGGTGCACCCGAAGACCGGCGAGCGCGCGGTCGACCAACGCGTCGTCGACAGCGTGTTGAGCGTCATGACCACGTGCGGGATGTACGATTTCGCGGGCGAGTGGGTGTACGCGGTCGGCATGCCGGCCAAGAGCGGGGTCGCGGGCGGCGTCCTCGCCGTTTTGCCGGGCCAGCTCGGGATCGGCGTGTTCTCGCCGCGGCTCGACGCGCGCGGCAACAGCGTCCGCGGCGTCGCCGTCTGCACCGATCTGTCGCGCGACTTCGGCCTGCACTTCCTGCGCGTGTCGCGCTCGTCGCGCTCGACGATCCGCGCCGAGTACGACCTCGCGCACATGCGCTCGCGGCGTCTCCGGAGCGAGCGGGAGCGCCAGGCGCTCGACGCAGCCGGGGGGCGCGTACGCATCTACGAGCTCCAGGGCGATCTCGCGTTCGCGGCGGTCGAGACGACGCTCCGCCGCGTCGTCGACGCCGGCGCCGGGATCGCGGTGGTCGACCTGCGCCGTACCTCCCGGCTCGAGGGCTGTGCTCCGGCACTCCTCGCGAGCCTCGCCATCGAGCTCGGCAGGGCCGGGAAGCGCATCGTGCTGGTCGCCGCACGCGAGCACGGCGGGCTCGTGCGTCACCTCCAGGAGCAGCTCACGGGCGAAGGCCTGCAGGGGACGCTGCAGAGCTTCACCGACCTCGATCCCGCCCTCGAATGGTGCGAGGGCGAGGTTCTCGGATGTGTCGGCGTCACGATGCCGACCGCGACGACGCTCGCCGAGCACGACGTCTGCCGCGGGCTCGACCCCGACGCGATTCGCACGCTCGGGACCTTCGTCGAGCCGCGGCGCTTCGAGGCCGGCACGATGATCGTCCGTCAGGGCGATCCCGCCGATGAGATGTACCTGCTCGTGAGCGGCATGGTGAGCGTCACGCTCGATCTCCCGGGCGGAGAGCGGCGCCGGCTTTCGACGGTCGTCCCCGGCATGGTGGGAGCCGAGCGATGACACCAATCCTTCCGCCAGTCAGTACGAATCCTTCGTCTGGGATCTCGGTTTTGACGCCAGCGGCAGTTTGTACTCCATCGGCCAACTGACACCGAACAGCACTGGGCTTCCATATTGGTAGGTCCGTAAAAGCTCG
>JANNPN010000332.1:0-17965 GCA_031400185.1 Polyangiaceae bacterium | reverse complement strand
CCGCCGAACTGCGGCAGCTCGTTTTTGATGGTGTTGAAGCAGTGCGGGCAGTTGACGATCACCTTCTTCACGTTGGCACCGTTCATCTGCTCGACCAGCATCTGCGCCATGCTCTGATAGAGGTACTCGTTGCCGAGGCGGCGCGCCGAGTCGCCGTTGCACAGCTCCTCTTTCCCGAAGATCGCGAAGTCGATCCCGGCGCGATTGAGGATCTTGGCGAAGGAGGTCGTCGTCTTCTTGTTGCGGTCGTCGAACGCGCCGCCGCAGCCGACGTAGTAGAGCCATTCGGTTTCGGGGTGGTCGGACCAGCGCTTGATCTCGAACTCCAGGCCGTCGGCCCAAGCGTCGCGCTTTTCGGCGCCGAGGCCCCACGGGTTCGACTGGGTCTCCATGCCCTTGAAGACACGCGTCAGCTCCGCCGGGAAGCGCGCCTCCTCCTGGACCAGGTGGCGGCGCATGTCGACGATCTTGTCGACGTACTCGATCATGACCGGGCACGCCTCTTCGCAGGCGCGGCAGGTGTTGCAGCTCCAGAGCACCTCGTCGTGGATGACGCTGTCGTCGCCGACGACGTTCTTCCCGACCTCCGGGAGCTCGGCGCCCTCTTCGGGCTTCGGTGCCGCCGCACGCTTCGCGATCAGCTCGTCTTGGGTCTCATAGAGGTAGTCGCGGAGATTGAGCAACAGCTGGCGCGGGGCGAGCGGCTTGCCGGTGAGGGTCGCCGGGCAATTCGACGAGCAGCGGCCGCACTCCGTACACGTGTACATGTCGAGCACCTGCTTCCAGGTGAACTGGTCGATGCGCGAGGTGCCGAACGTGGTGCCGTTCTCGAGGTCCATCTTCGAGAGCGCGCCGAGCGGCTCGAGCTTCCGGAAGAAGGTGTTCGGGAGGCCGGTGATGATGTGGAAGTGCTTCGAGAGCGGCAGGAGGTTCAGCATGAAGAGGATGAGGAGGTTGTGGCCCCACCAGCCGACCTCCGACAGCGTGATCGCCCCGGCGGCGCCGAGCGGCAGCACGCTCGCGAGCATCGACGCGACCGGCGTCCACCCGCGCTCGGCGGCGACGTGCGCAACGTCCGGGTAGGCGATGTAGCGCCCGGCCTCGAAGAAGAGGTCAGTGAGCATGATGCCGCCGATGCAGCAGAGGATGACGATGGCCTCCACGTGGTCCTGGCCGGCGAGCCGCTCCTCGGCGGGCTTGAAGCCGTAGAGACGCGCGGGGTGGATGATCAGCCAGCGGACGAGCGCGTAGCCGATGCTGACCAGCACGAAGACCTCGATCAGGTCTTTGAGCAGCAGATACGGGCCGCCCAGCATGTCGACGCCAAGGAGCGGCAGATGGAACTCGGTCCCGAACCACCCCTGCGCAAAGGCCGTCATGACCCGGACGCCGAGGATCGTGAAGCCCCAGAAGATGAAGAAGTGCATCCACCCGGCCGACTTCTCGCGCTTGTCGATCAGGAACTTCTTCTGGCCGAAGCCGATCACCAGGAGGGCCTGGATGCGCTCGGGAATCTTGTCGAAGAGGTTCGTCCACTGCACCGACTGCAGCACCCGTGCACGGCCGTAGAGGGTGCGCAGGAAGAGCCCGAGGCCGACGGCCACGATGACGGTGTGAATGGCGAATCTCGTCCAGAAATCCATTGACGCTCCTATTCAATCTCGGCCCCGTGCGCTGCGGGACGTGAGGCGGGGTTTTTGTAAAGGATCGATGGGGGGACGGCAAGGTGAAGGGCGGCTCGATGTCGCCACCGCGAACGCGCTATGACGGCGGCGCGGCCGCGGGGCGATGGGCCCCGTCCGTCGTGTGCGCCATGGCATTCATCGCCTTCCTGCTGGGATGTCTGACCGCGCTCGCGGGCGCGATCGGTGTCGTCGCGCCCGGCGTCCTGGCAGCGGCAGCAGCGTACGTACACGGACCGCTCGGCCTCGCCCTCGCGGCGGCGCTCCGTCTGCTGCTCGGTGCCGCCCTCTTCGTCGCCGCCCCGCGCTCGCGCGTCCCCCTCGTCTTCCGGGCGCTCGGCGCGATGATGTTCGCGGTCGGGCTCCTCACGCCGCTCGTCGGCGCCGCCCGCTTCGACGCCCTCCTCGGCTGGTGGGCGACGCTCGACCCGTGGATCGTGCGCACGTGGTCGGCGTGCGCCGCCGCCCTCGGCGCCGCGATAGCCTACGGCATCATCCCGCGCGACGCGCGCTGACGCGGCCGCGTCAGAGCACGTTCTTGACGGCCGCCACCAGGATCACGCCCCAGGTGAGCATGTTGCCGATGAGCCGCCCCGCGTTGGCGCCCGTGCCTACCGTGAGACCCTGGACATGCGCGAGCCGACCCGCAACGAGCGCGATGCCGAGCCCGTGCAGCCACGTGGTCGACGCGCCGTTCAACTCGAGCAGCAGCAGCAGGACGAGCGCCAGCGGAACGTACTCCGCGAAATGGCCGTGGATGCGGATGCGGCTCAGCAAGAGCGCATTGCCGCCGTCGCCGAGCCCGATCGACATCGCGCGGCGCACCGCGACGACGCGAAAAGAGAGGACCAGCATCAGTAGACCAAGCAACCCGGCGTACATCGCCGTGACCGGTGCGTTCATGTGCCCTCCGCGCTGCAGTCGTTGCGCCGTCGAGTAGCGGGCCTACCCGCCAGTGTCCAGGCGCTGCACGTGCCGCTCGATCCGTCTCCGCGAGACGTCGCCCCGGCGTCAGATCATCGCGACCGCTTCGATCTCGACCAGCATCGTCGGCACCGCGAGGGCCGACACGACGAGATACGTGCTCGCCGGCCACTCCCCTTCCTTGAACCACTTGAGGCGGGCGGCGGCGACCGCCGGGCGATAGGACGGGTCGGTCACGAAGATCGTGATCTTCACGATGTCGTCCATCGTGCCGCCGCAGCCGGCGACGACGGCTTGGAGGTTCTTGAACACCTGCTCGGTCTGGGCGGCGGCATCGCCCTCGCCGACGAGCTTCCCTTCGCCGTCGAGCGCCACTTGGCCCGAGATGAAGACGGGCGTGCCGCTCTTCTTGATCGCGTACGAGTAGCCGGTCGGCTTCGCCAGCGCGGATGGATTGATCACGGTCTTCGACATGGGGCTCCTCCTTGGCGTCGGCGCTCTTACACCACGCGGAGCTCGCGGTCACCGTCTCGCAGCACGACGTCGGCGAACGTCGACCGGCCGCGGCGATGGCCGAACACGCTGACCGCGATGAGCCACGCCCCCGTGATCCGCGCAGGCGGCGGGCCGATCGCCTGGCGGTAGTCGTTGGCCACCACGCGGCGCTCCTCGTGCCAGCGGCCGAGGCCGCCGGCGCCGCTCCGCAGCACCCAGTGGGTTTCGCGCGCGGCCCACGTCGGCAGCGGACAGCGATAGTGCGTTCCCGGCGGCAGGCCCGCGCTCCAGTACCACGTGAGGTCCTGGCCGTTCTCGAACGCGAGCGCGAGGCTCGTGTAGTCGTGCCCGACAGGCGTGTCCTCGGCGCCGGTCGCGGGCAGCTCGTCGACACGCCAGCGCCACGCGAGGGTCGTCGCCGGGCCGAGCGGGAAGTCGATCGGCTTCCGGAGGATCCCGACCTCGTTCTCCGTGTCGACGCGGATCGCGGCCCGGCCGTCCTCGTGGGCGGCGCGGAAGCACTCGGTCGGGCCGAGGAACCAGAGATGCTCCCAGCCGGCCGGCGGCGCGACGCCGCGCCGGAGCCGGTCGTCCTCGGCGGCGATGAGCGCATCGTCGGGCAGCAGACGTCGCAGGGCCGCCAGCCCGGCGGCGGCGGTCCCGCGCCAACGGATCAGGAGCGCCTCGATCCTGCCGCTGCTGCCGGCGTACGCCTCGACGGGGGTCGCAAGCGCGCCGTCGGGCGTCGCCCACTCGCCGTTGTAGACCGCGAGCTCGAGCGCGCCGTCGCCCTCGCATGCGAGCGAGGTCGTGTCGCGGGTGCCGTTGAAGATCGGGCCCCGGCCGCCGATCCGGCCCCAGAGCGCGAAGCGCGGCGGGATCCAGAGGTCGAGCGCCTCCGCTAGCACGAGCCGCCCGCTCGCGAGGATCGTCAGCCACGCGCCGCGCCGCACGGCGAGCCCCGTGTCGGTCCAGGGCGGCACGTTGCCGGGCAGCGACACGAGTCGCGTCTCCGCGATCTCCGCCTCCCGGACGGCGAGCGGCAACGTCCCCAGGGCCTCCCACGTGGCACGCGCGCTCGACGTCGGCATGGCGCCGTTCTCTCCGAGCACGCAACGTGTTGCAATGCGTGACGCCGCGCTTGACGAGCGACCCTCGCCCGACCGATGAACGAGGCATGACCCTCGCCGACTGGTATGCGGGCGGACGCCGCGCGCCCGTCCGCCTCACCAGCGGTCCGTGGAGCGTGTTCACGCGCATCGACGGCGCGGGACCGTGGTGCACGCTCTTCCACGGCTTTCCGACCTCGTCGTGGGATTGGCACCTCGTGTGGCCGACCCTCACCGCCCACCGCCGCACGCTCGCGTTCGACTTCCTCGGCTTCGGCGACTCCGACAAACCCGCCGAGCACGACTACTCGATGAGCGAGCAGGCCGATCTGGTCCTGGCGCTCTGGCAGCAGCACGGCGTGACGCGGACCGACCTCGTCGTCCACGACTACGGCGTGTCGATCGCGGAGGAGATCCTTGCCCGCCACGCCGGGGGCGGGCTCGGCGTCGAGCTCACGAGCGTCACGTTCCTGAACGGCGGCATCTATCCCGACCTGCATCGCCCGCAGCCGTCGCAGGTGATGCTGCTCGATCCCGAGCAGGGACCGAAGATGGCCGACCTCGTGACGGCCGAGACGCTCGCGATGGCGCTCCGGGCGACGTACGCGCCGACGCGGCAGCCGCGCGACGCGGAGCTCGCCGACGCGTGGGAGACCGTGTCGCGGCGCGACGGCCACCGGATCGGCCATCGCCTGATCCAGTACATCCGCGACCGCGAGCGCCATGCGGCGCGCTGGGTGACGGCACTCGAGACGACGACGGTTCCGCGGCACTTCCTCTGGGGCATGCTCGACCCCGTCTCGGGAGCGCACATGATGGATCGCCTCGTCGAGCGCCTCGGCGATCGTCCCGACGTCGACCTCGTCGCGCTCGCCGACGTCGCGCACTGGCCGCAGCTCGAAGCGCCGGACGTGATCGCGCGGCATCTCGAGCGCATCCTCGGTGGAGGTGCCTGATGGCAGTCTCGGTCACGCAGACGGCGACGCAGCCGACGCTCGAGTTCGCGGTGGAGGTGCGCGAGGGGCGCGGCTCGAGCCGCCACACGGTGACGCTCGACCCGGCCCTGTTCACGCGCCTGACGGCCGGGCGCACCGTCTCCGCCGAGCGGTTCGTCGAAGCCGTCTTCGCGTTCCTCCTCGAGCGCGAATCGAAGGACTCGATCCTCTCGCGCTTCGACGTGAGCGTGGTGTCCCGCTACTTCCCCGAGTTCGAGAGCGAGATCGTCTCGTACCTTCCCTGACGTTCCCGCCGAGCAGGCACCCTCAGAGCTCCCGGATCCGGCTCGCGATGTACCAGACGTGCCCGAAGGGGTCGGTGAGCCCGCCTTGGCGGTCGCCGTACTCCTGGTCCTGCATCGGCAGGAGCTGCTGCGCGCCGGCCGCGAGCGCACGCGCGAAGAGCGCGTCGCAATCCTCGACGTAGAGGTACAGGTGGACCGGCGACCCGCCGCGCGTCTCGGCGCTCCGCCACGCGGGGAACTCGGCGAACTCGCCGGCGAGCATGATCGGCGAGGTGCCGATCATCATCTCGGCGTGGCGGATCTTTCCGTCGTCGTCGGTCTTCCGGAAGAGCTCGGTCGCGCCGAACGCGCGCGCGTACCAGTCGAGCGCCGGGGCCGCGTCTTTGAAGATGAGATACGGCGTGATCGTGTGGAAGCCCTGGGGCACGCGCGGCACCGCCGGGCTCACGACGCGCCTCCCGCCATCATCGCGCGGAAGCGGCGCTGCATCTCCTCGGGCGACACGTCCTCGACGTGCGTCGCGATCGACCAGCGGTGTCCGAACGGATCCTCGAGCTGCCCGGAGCGGTCGCCGTAGAACTGATCCGAGACCGGACGCGTGACCGTGGCGCCGGCCGCCACCGCGCGCGCGACGAAGGCATCGACGTCGGCGACGTAGAGGTGGATCGTGACCGGGCTCCCGCCGAGCGCGTGCGGGCTCCGGAAGCCCATGTCTGGAAACTCGTCGGCGAGCATCACGGTCGCGGCACCGATCCTGACCTCCGCATGCCCGATGCGGCCTTCGGGATCGGCGAAGCGGACCGTCTCCACGGCCCCGAACGCCTGGGCGTAGAACGCGAGCGCGCGTGCGGCGTCCGTGCAGGAGAGGTACGGCGTCGCGCCCTCCAGCCCAACCGGAATCGGTTTCACGTTCGACATCATTCGCTCCTTTCCATGCGTGGGTCATCCGCCCACGAGGCTTCGGTGGTTTTCGTCGGGGTTGCGAACAACAGGGTGGCAGCGGTCGCCGGGCGCTGGCGGTGCCAGAGACCGCGCGGGCAGACGAACACGCCGCCCGCGGACACCGGCACGTGCACGGGGCCGGTGTCGGTCAGCACGGTCACGTCGACGTCGCCGTCGAGCACGTGCAGCAACTCGTCGCCGTCGGGATGACGCTCCCACGGCGTCTCGCCGCTGAAGCGCATCACGCCGAGGACTCGATCCTCGAGCCGACCGAGCTCGCGAACGGCGCCGTTGGCTTCCGCCTCGGTCGTGTCGCGCGTGATCGTGATCGTCGACAGACCGGCGATCGCCGCGGGGAGATCCCACAGGTCGGCCGTGGTTCCCGCGCTCGCGGGTGTCGTCGCGGGGACGTCGAGCGGGATGCCGGGCACGGTGCGCGGGTCGTCGCCCTGGACGTGCCCGGTGCCCTCACCCGGCGTCAGCGACAGGACCTCGGTATGGCCGCGCGGGCGCGCCCAATGCCAGAGGCCGCGCCGGCACACGAACATCGACCCGGCGGGCACGCTCGCGTGCACGGGGCCGTCGGCGATGAGTGTCGTCACGTCGAGCTCGCCCGCGAGCACGTGCAGGAGCTCGTCGCCGGCGGGATGTCGCTCCCAGATCGCCACGTCGGTCGCATATCCGGAGACCACCACCGTCCACGCATCGAGGGACGCGAGAAAGCGCATGGAGAGCTCGGGAAGATCGCGGAGCGCGGCGCGGAGGTCGTGCGCAACGAGCCGCGGCGGACCCGCGAGCGCGGCGAGCCGCGCCTCGATGTCGGCCGCGGTCCGGAGCGCCGGACCGTGGCTCGGCTCGGCCGCGGCGCGGAGCAGCGCCTTCAGCCGCGCCTTGAACGCGGGGGTCGGAAGTCCGCGGAGGTCCGCGGCGACGTCGACGAGCGCTTGCACGCGCGGCGGGAGCAGCAACGGCAACGCACGGTCGGCCATCAGAGCCTCCACGGCAACGTCGAGCTGCTCGCTCGCTGTGCGGTCGTCAGGCATGGCGGGTCCTCTCGAGATGGCGGCGAAGCGTCGCGAGGCCGCGGAACTGGAGCTGCTTCACGGCACCCTCGCTCCGTCCGAGGGCCTCGGCGACCTCGCGGATCGAGCGCTCCTCGGCGAATCGGAGCATGATGACCCGACACTGCTCGGGCGGGAGCGCGGCCACACAGCGAAAGAGCTGCGCCCGCGCCTCGGCGTCGGCGAGATCGACGGCCGGAACCGCCTCGGGCGGCGCCAGCTCGTGCGAGTGCTCGCGCGCGACCCGGCCGTCGCGACTCGCCCGCGCCGCACGATCGGCGATCGCGTGCGCCGCGATCCGCAGCAGCCAGGCGACGAACGGCACGCCCCGCCATTCGAAACGCGCCACGTTCTCCAGCGCCCGATGGAACACCTCGGCCGTTACGTCGCAGGCCGCGTCGCGATCGCGCACCCGACGTAAGACGTAGGCGTAGACGCGCTCGAAGTTGGCCTCGTAGAGCTCGTCGAAGCACCGCGGATCGCGCTGGGCGGCGACGACCGCGAGGCGCTCGGCCTCGCGGTCGGTCGGATCGTCGGCGGCCGCGTCCACGGGACCGGTCTTGGTCGGTTCGAGCGCGGCCATGGTCGCGTCCCCAGAACGGCCGGCGCACCGAAAAGGTTACGGTCGGCTCGCCGCGTCGGGCGAGTCTGCTATACCCCGCCCGTGCGTCGGATGCCGCGACCCCTTTCTCGAGCGCTGACCGCGGTCGTCCTGACCCTCGGCCTCAGCGTCTCGGCCTGCGCGAGCGAGCCCCGCGTGATCCTCCACACCGCGGGCGGAGACGTGCCGGTGGCGGTCGAGGTCGCGGCGACGCCCGCACAGCAACAGGTCGGCCTCATGTACCGTCGCGAGCTCGGCGCGTCGGCGGGAATGCTGTTCCTCTTCGAGAAGAGCAGCGAGCACGCGTTCTGGATGAAGAACACGGTCCTGCCCCTCGACATGATCTTCCTCGGCGACGACCGGAAGGTGGTGGGTATCGTACAGGACGCGGTACCCTTCACGACGACCTCGCGCTCGATCGGCTTGCCGTCGCGCTACGTGCTCGAGGTGAACGCAGGGTTCACCGCCAAGCACGGGGTGAAGGCCGGCGACGCGACGACGTTCGAGAACATCCCCAGCGCACCATAGAGCTGGTCCGACGTGCGGAACCGACGGCGCTCCGCGGTCAAGCGGCGCACCGCTCGCGCGCAGCGAGCGCGGCCAGGAGGCGCACCGCGTCGCCGGGGGCGTGGCGCTTGTCGGTGTTGTCGAAGAAGACGTACGTGTCCTGCCCAGCGCCGAGCCAGCGGCGCACGCGCCGCGCCCACCTCGCGATCTCGGGGCCGGTGTAGCGACTCCGGTAGAGCTCGGTCGCGCCGTGGAGTCGGACGTACCGGAAATCGGCCGTGTCATGGATCGCGAACGGATGGCGTCCCGCGGTATCGGCGACGACGAGTGCCACGCCATGCCGAGCGAGCAGATCGAGCGCCGCGTCGGTGAGAAAGCTCTCGTGCCGCACCTCGAGCGCGTGGCGGAGGCGGCGCTCGCGACCGTCCGGGGCAGTGAGACACGCGCGACCCGTGACCCGCGCGTCGTGGCGCCGTGCCAGCCGCTCCGCGGCGCGCACGTCCTCCGGCAGCGCCGCGAGGAAGCGAGCGCACCGCTCGCCGCCGAAGCGCACCATTGCCGGCAGCTGCCAGAGGATCGGGCCGAGCTGCGACCCGAGCCGCAGAATGCCCGACGCGAAGAAGTTCGCGAGCGGCGCCGCGACGTCGCGCAGCTTCAGCATGTGCGTGATGTAGCGGCTCCCCTTCACCGCGAAGACGAAATCGGGGCCGACCGCGCGGCGCCATGCGTCGCAGACGCCCGGCCGCGTGAGCGAATAAAACGTGCCGTTGACCTCGACCGCCGGCAGATGCTCCGCGAGGTACGCGAGCTCGCGAGCGTGCGGCAGATCGCGCGGATAAAAATGCCCGCGCCATGGCGGGTAGATCCATCCGCTCGTGCCGACCCGCGCCGTTGCCCTCAGCTGTGGGTGAGGAGCTTCGAGCGAAGCGTCGTCGGAGATATGTCCAGCATGTCGCATACGTTCAGGAACGAGAACGGCCAGCGCCGCTCGTTCGAGGTGATCCACGTGTACGCGTCGCGAAAGGCGCGCCGGCGGCGGACTTCGGTCGCATTTCTGTGTTTTTGTAGATCCTCGAATGCGAGTTTCAGCACGGCGGCCGCGAGCACTTCCTCGGCCCGTGCCTCGCGCGCGGTCGTTTCCATCTCGGGCGTTTCTTCTCCCCACACGTCTGGTCTTGCAGCGGCCATGGATTCTCCTTTGGCAGCGGACACGGGGGAGACAGGTCGGCACCTGCGTCGCGTCGGCGTGGTCTCCATCCTAGACATCAGAAGCCCGATGTCACCGTGGGCGCAGGCGCTCGGCACCTGGGGGAGATCGGGTGAAGCGGGTCGCGCCCCGCTGGCGTTTTCCGCCCTCCCCCATTAGGTAAGACGGCCTCCCGCCATGCCCAAAACCAAGACCAGCACGAAGCCTTCCATCACGTCGCAAGCGAGCATCCCCGCCCCCATTGCACCTGCCTTGGACGACCCTCTGGCCAACGCCACGTCGACGGCGGGCGCGCCCGCGGGACCATACGATCACGCCGTCGCCGCCGGCGAGGAGCTGCGCCGCCGGCCCTACGCCGCCTCGGGCGTGCTGCCGACGCTCCGTCAGCACGCCAAGGGTCGCATGACGGTGTGGGAGCGGATCGACGTGCTCAAGGACGAGCGCACCGAGCCGACGGTCTTCTACCAGAACTGGGGCCCGAACTTGGACGGCGCCTCGCTCGTCACCGCCGTCGTGCAGATCGGCGGCCGTGACGTGGCGCTCTACGGTCACGACTTCACCATCCGCGCCGGGTCGATGGACGCGACCAACGGCCGGAAGCTCGCGAACCTCATCTACCTCGCCGGCAACCGCGGCATGCCCCTCATCGGCATGAACGACAGCGCCGGCGCGTACGTGCCCGCCGGGATCGGCGGACTCGACGGGTACGCCGAGGCGTTCACCGCGCTCCGCAAGGTGAGCGGCGTGATCCCGAGCGTGATGTGCATGTTCGGTTACAACGCCGGCGGCGGCTCCTACCTGCCGCGTCAGGGCAGCTTCATGATCCAGCCCGCCGACACGTTCTTCGGGCTCACCGGACCCGGCGTCATCAAGTCGGTGCTCGGCGAGGACGTGACGCCCGACGACCTCGGCGGCCCGAAGGTGCACGGCGCGTCCGGCGTCGTCGACCTGACCGTCGCCGACGAGGTCGGTGCGCTCCGCACCGCCGAGCGGCTCCTGAGCTACCTGCCGAACTCCAACGCGGTCGCCCCGCCGGTCATGAAGACCTCCGACCCGATCGACCGCCAGACGAACGAGATCGACACGATGCTCCGGAAGGCCTTCAACTCGCCGACCGGCTTCAACACGCCGATCGACGTGTCGATCATCATCGAGCGCATCTGCGATCACGGCGACTACTTCGAGCTCCAGCCCGACCGCGCCCGGAACGCGATTACCTGCTTTGGCCGCGTCCATGGCAACGTGGTCGGCTTCGTCGCCAACAACAGCGCGGTCGCGAGCGGCCAGATCGACGTCGACGCGGCCTTCAAGATCGCGCGCTTCGTCCGCTTCTGTAGCCTCTACAACACGCCGGTGATCTTCATCGAGGACACGACGGGGTTCCTGCCCGGGAAGGACCAGGAGAGCCGGGGCATCGTGCAGGCCGGGCGCGCCATGCTCGACGCCATCATCGATCTCCGGACGCCACGCATTCTGTTGATACTGCGGAATGCCTTCGGCGGTGCCTACGCCGCGTTCAACAGCTACGCGACCGGCGCCGACATCGTGCTGGCGCTCCCGACGACACGGGTCGCGGTCATGGGGCCGGCCGGCAAGGAGTACGTCTACAAGACCGAGCTCAAGCAAGCGCGCGACGCCGCCGCCAAACGCCGCAAGGCCGGCGAGGACGAGATCGCGATCGCCGAGTGGCTGAAGGGCCAGGAAGGCGAGCTCAACCAGCGCTACGAGCGCGAGCTCATGAACCCGCGCGAGGCGCTCAGCCTCGGGTCGATCTCCGAGATCGTCATGCCCGCCGACCTCCGCCGCGTGCTCGCGCAGAACCTCGAGTTCTTGCTGCGGCACTACGTGCCGGGGCCGATGACCGGCGTGCAGCGCGAGTTCCATTGAGCGCGAAGCGTGCATGAACCGGTCGCGAAACGCGCATGAACCCGTGGCGAAACGCGCATGCGCCTGATCACGAGACCGCGATGAGTCGCCTCTTCGGCGACATCCGGCAGATCGCCTTCGTCGTCCGCGACCTCGACCGTGCCCTGCGCTACTGGACCGAGACGCTCGGCGTCGGCCCGTTCTTCGTGCTGCGCGCGATCACGCCCGACACGTTCGCGTACAGGGGCGCGCCCTCGCCGCCGCCGACCCTGACGATCGCGTTCGGGAACTCGGGCGGCGTGCAGGTCGAGGTGATCCAGCAGCACGACGAGCGCCCGAGCGCCTACCGCGACTTCCTCGCGAGCGGCCGCGAAGGCCTGCAGCACGTGTCCTCCTGGCTGACACGCGCCGAGTACGACGCCACCATGGCGCGCGGGCTCGCGGCGGGTCACACGGTCGCGCACGCGGGTGCGATGGCCGGCGGCGGCGTCCGCTTCGCCTACTTCGCGACCGACACCGTCGTTCCCGGCGGGCTCATGTACGAGATCGCCGACGTCGCGGAGCCGCAGTTCTATCCGATGATGCAGCTCATCGCCGACGCCGCGCGCGGGTGGGACGGCAGCGAGCCGATCCGCGAGCTCCGGATCTGACGGGCCCGTTCCGCCACTCGCCGGCCGGTGTCCCCCCACCCGCACAACCGCGGATCGTGTCTGAGTTTGATTCTCGTGCGGCAGAGCAGTCGGAAGCGGTGGCAGCAGGCGGGCGGGTCGGGGATGGCTCCGGGGAGCCGCACCTCGCGTGTGCGAAAGACAGAGAAGCTGCGGCGGGCAGTACGCGCTGGGCGCCAGGAACCCGGCGACCGTAGGCGCCCTCCCTGACCCACCCGCCGCCGACACCGCACGCCGACCGCTCGCGGCGCACCGGAGCCTCGGTCTGCGGTGAAACTAGGCCCTACATAGCCGCGCCGCGCCTTGACGCGCCTCGTCGCAGCGTGCGATCACGCGCGCCAGCGTCCGAACTCCGCGGCCCCAAACCCCTAACCCCAAGGAGAGGTTCCAATGAAGCTCTTGCCCCTCGCCGCGATCGTGCTCGGATCGCTGATCGCCACCCACGGCCACGCCGCCGACCAGACCATCCTCGGCGCCGGCTTCCAAGTGAAGAACCCGGGGACCCCCGACAAACGCAAGGTGCAGGTGAAGGCGAAAGAGAAGGCCAGTCCCAACACGATCGTCGGCGATCCCGTAGTCAACGGCGCGACGCTCACCATTCGCGCCAACGGCACGACGCCAAGCCTCCAGGTCTTCTCCCTGCCGCAAGGCTTCAACAGCAAGGGCAAGCCCTTCTGGAGCGGCACCGCGGCCAAGGGCTTCAAGTACAACGACTCCAAGGCCGAGAACGGCACCCCGGTGAAGAAGGTGCAGCTCAAGAAATCCGGTAGCGGCGTCTTCGCCTTGCAGGCCCAGGCGAGCGGCAAGATCCTGCCGCTGAACGTGACCCCGCCGAACCTCGGCACGGACGCCTGCGTCCTCCTGGAGATCGGCGGCGGCGGCGACTCCTACAGCGTGCAGTTCACCGGCGGCCAGGTCGTCAACAAGTCCACCAAGGAGTACTCGCACAAGAAGGTGACCACCGAAGGCAGCTGCGCGGCGACCTGCAGCGACTCGATCCAGAACCAGGGCGAGAGCGACACCGACTGTGGCGGCCCGAATTGTCCCGCCTGCGGACCCGGAGATACGTGCATCCTGGCGAGCGACTGCACGAGCGGAGTCTGCGCGTTCGGCGTCTGCCAAGCGCCGACCTGCTCCGACCTTGTCCAGAACCAGGGCGAGCTCGCCGTCGATTGCGGAGGTCCGTGCCCCGCGTGCAGCTGCCAGATCACGGGCTTCTGCCGCATGTTCGTCACCAGCACGAGCAGTGGCGGCAGCATGGGCGGCCTCGGCGGCGCCGACGCGACGTGCAACGCGCGGGCGGCAGCGGGCGGGTTGCCCGGGACCTACCAATCCTGGCTCTGCGCCAACGGCAATTCTCCCGCCACTCGGAGCACGCACGCAACCGTGCCGTACCGTCGTACCGACGGGGCGACGATCGCCAACAACTGGACCGACCTCACCGACGGCAACATCGCAGCGGCGATCAACCGCGACGAGTTCGGCAACGACGTGTCGGCGAGCTCGCCCTTCCTGCCGTGGACGTACGTCAACACGGCGGGCGGCTGCGACAACGAGACCTACCTCTCGCCGGGCTCCGGCCCCTGTCCCGCGTTCTCCAACTGCCCGACCAATTGCGCCAACGACGGCGGCGGCAACGGCTGGACGAGCAACAGCGGCTTCGTCCAGGGCTCGAAGGGCGACATCAACGCCACGAACGGCAACTGGACGGACGGCGTGACCGGCCTCTGCAGCACGCCGGCCGAGCGCATCTACTGCATTCAGCAGTAGGCGCCTTCCTTCGATGAATCGCACGCCCCGGCACTCGCCCGAGTGCCGGGGCGTTCCTTCCTGCACCATCCCAATGCCCCTCGTCTGGATCGTCGTCCTCGTGTCGGTCGTGATGGGAGCCGGGTGCCGTTCCGATCCGGCACCGGCGGGCTCGCTCGCCGATCTCGAGACGACGGCACGTCGGTTCTACGTCGGCATGGCTGCCGACGATGCCGACGAGAATCGCCACGCGATGCAAGCCGTCGTGCCGACCGCCGACGACTTCGCGGCGCTCTTTCCGCGTCGCCACGACGAGCTCTGGAAGGTGTGGGCACCCGAGGTGGACGCGCTCGTGACCCACGCGCCCGAGCACGCGCCGTCGTATCGGGAGGTGCTGCCGATCGGGTCGATTCGTACCGTCGATCTGCGGGTCGAGGGGACCGACGCGCTGAAACGAGGGCTCGTGCATCTGCCGCCCGCCGTTCCGGCGCGCGGCGTCAGCATCGCGGTCGCGAAAGGCGAGCGGGCCGCGGCCGCCTTCGTGCTCGTCCACGGACGCTGGGTCTGGATCTGGGACCTCGAACGCCTCGCGACCTTGCTCGGCGAGAGCGCGGGAGGTTGACGTGCGCGGAGCCGGTGTCCTCGCTGCGGCGCTGATCCTCGGCACTGCCGTCGAGTCTGCGGCGACGTCGTGCGTGGTGAGCGCGCAGAAGGGAATCCAGCTCGGCGCGCGGGCGACCACGGCGGCGACGCTCGTCGTCTCGGGACCGAAACGCCGCATCGTCCTCGGCCGGAGCGCACGCGCGGAGGACGGCACGGTCCTCGATGCCGCGGGGGTCCGCCTCGGCCGAGGTGCCAGCGTGTCGAGCGTTCGCACGGACAAACTGGTGAGCGGGCGCGGCGCGGCGGTCCGCGGCCAACGCCTCACGACCGCGATGGTCGCCCCGACCTGCGAGACCGCGCCCGCCTGCGACCGGCCGCGCGTCCGCCTCGCAAAAGGAGCGACGCTCGCGCTTCCCCCGGGAACGTACGGAGCGGTCCGCCTCGCCGCGGCGGCGCGGCTCCAGCTCGCGAACGGCAGCTACCGCTTCTGCGAGCTCCGCCTCGGTGCGGGAGCGTCGGTGCTGGCACCCGCCGGCGGCTCCGTACAGGTCGCGGTCGCGCGCGACGTCCGCGCGGGCGCGTCGACGCGCATCCAGCCGGCCGTATGCGCCGGGCGCGTGCTCGTCGGAGCGGATGCGGCGCTCGAGTGTCCGCCGGCGCTCCCGTGGCGTTTCGAGGAGGTCGCGAGCGCGGTCGGCATCGCCGCCGTGCACAGCTACGCCGATCCGGCCGGCTACGTCACCGGGGGGCTCGCCGCCGGCGACGTGGATCGCGACGGATGGGTCGACGTCGTCACGGTCGGCGGCACCGGCGGACAGAACCGGCTCTGGCGAAACCGGGGCGACGGGACGTTCGTCGAGGCCACCACGAGCGCCATGGCCTTGCCCGGACGATTCACGACCGCACCCCTCCTCGCCGACTGGGACGGCGACGGCGCGCTCGATCTCTTGTTCGGCGGCGTCTACGACGGCGACGTGCCGACCCCGGTCACGCTGCTGCGCGGCACCGGGGACGGCGGATTCACCGACGTCACCGCGGCGAGCGGTGTCGACGTGTCCGCCCCGACGCATGGCGCGGCCTTCGGGGACATCGACGGAGACGGCGACTTGGACCTCTACCTGGCGCATTGGCTCCCGCCGTTCTGGGAGCCGAGCGCCCGGCTGTGGAAGAACGTCGGCGCGGGACGGTTCGTCGACGTCACCTTGGAGGCCGGCGTCAACGTGGTGCGGAGCCCGGTCGGAGTGGACACGAGCTTCGCGCCGACCTTCGCGGACGTGAACCGCGACGGCCATCCGGATCTTCTGGTTGCCGCCGACTATGGCGGGAGCTTCGTCTTGCTGAACGACGGCGACGGCACGTTTCGAAGCTCGCCCTCGGCGCCCCTCTCCGATGAGAACGGCATGGGATCCGCCGTCGGGGATTTCGACGAGGACGGGGACCTCGATTGGTTCGTCACCAGCATCTGGGACCCGAACGGCGTCGTCGAAGGCAACGGCAATTGGGGCGTGTCCGGCAATCGCCTCTACCAGAACCGCGGCGACGGCACGTTCGACGACGTCACGGACGCGGCCGGCGTCCGCGCTGGCTTTTGGGGCTGGGCGGCCTGCGCCGCCGACCTCGACCTCGATGGCCACCTCGACCTCTTTCACGTGAACGGCTTCCTGAGCCCCGCCGGGCATGCCGACGAGTTCACCCACGATCCCTCACGGCTCTTCGTCTCGAACGGCGACGGCAGCTTCACCGAGCGTTCGGCGAGCGTCGGGCTCGCCGACCACGAGCAGGGTCGGGGCGTCGCATGCTTCGACTACGACCACGACGGCGACGTCGATGTCTTCGTCGCCAACAACGGCGGACCGCTCCGCCTCTGGCGGAACGACACGAGCGGCCTCGGACGGCACTGGTTGTCCGTCCGCCTGCGCGGCAACGCGCCCAATACGGAGGCGGTGGGGGCGTGGATCGAGGTCACGATCGGCGCCGTGACTCAGGTGCGTGAGCTCCGCGCCGGGAACAACTACGCCTCCCAAGATCCCGCCGAGGCCCACTTCGGCCTCGGGACGACGGCGACCGTCGACCGCGTTCGGATCCGGTGGCCGTCGGGAGCAGTGACCACGGCGGAAGGCGTTCTCGGCGATCGCCGGGTCGTCTTCGACGAGCCGGTGGAATGAGCTCACGCGAGCGCGACCACTGAGCTCGCCGAGCGAATCCGGCGCGCCTCCATCGCGCCAAGCGCGCAGCTTCTTTTCCTGGCTCGGCGGGGGTGACGCCGCCGTCCGCACCACCCAGGTCGTCGCGTTCGAGCGCATCGTCGTGCTCGTGATCGGCGTCGAGTATTGGTGCCGCGGGATCGCGCGCTGGAACGACTTGTCGCCGACGTACCTCGCGAGCCTCGCCGCGGCGACCCTGCTCTGCGCCACGGCGCTCGTGACCTCGTGGCGCCGCCCTGCCCTTGCGGCGCTCGCGGCGATCCACGCCTTCGTCGTGTGGAACGAGTTCCCGGCCGCGGGGAACCACGCCTACCTCGAGGTCATGCTCTGCGCGCTCGGCGCGTTCCTCGATCCGCGCGACGACCACGACCGCACGCTCTACGTCGCGGCCGCGCGCTGGCTCGCGGTCGTGATCCTCTTCTTCTCCGGCCTCCAGAAGCTCGTGCACGGCTACTACTTCCGCGCCGAGTACTTCGGCTTCTCGCTCTGGATCGAATCGTTCCGCACGGTCTTCCGTCTGCTGCTGCCCGCCGCCGAGTATCAGCGTCTCACGGCGTTCACGGGGCAGCCGGGCGACGGTCCGTACGTCGTCGCGAGCCCGCTCGTCGTCGCGATCTCGAACCTGACCTGGATCGCGGAGACGACGCTCGCCCCGGCCTTGCTCTGGTGCCGGACGCGGCGGCTCGCCGTGGCGGCGGCGATCGCGCTGATCGTCGCGATCGAGCTCGCCGCGCGCGAGGTCTTCTTCGGGCTCCTCTACCTGAGCCTGATCCTCATGTTCCTCGAAACGCGCGTGCACGCGAAGCTGGTCGCGCCGGCGGCCGTCTTCCTCGGCTATCTCGTGCTGGTGCGGCTCGGCTGGCTTCCGACGGTGACCTTCTATTGACCACTCGCGCGAGAACCCATGTGAGCGCTCGCCCGAGAACCCATGTGAGCGCTCGCGCGAGAACCCGTCGATGAGCGCGCGAACCAAGACCGCAGTGGTCGGCACCGCCCTCGCGCTGCTGACGCTCTGGCCCCTCGTCCACATCGGGCTCGTCAAACGCTACGGGCTGAACCCCTGGAAGCTCGGCGGATGGGGCATGTACGCGGCGCCGCGCTCGCGCT
>JANNPN010000126.1:0-17561 GCA_031400185.1 Polyangiaceae bacterium | reverse complement strand
TGGAGGATTGGTTGTGGCACTAGAAACCTAACGAGGCTGTAGAAAAAGTCCCTGACACAGCGGACAAGGTAAATATGCAGGTACTCGAACCATTCCCGACGAGGAGATCGTGGCGTGTACGCGATTCTGAGAGGCCAAATTCTTCACGGGAATCTGCATTTATTTCAAAGGGACTTTTTCTACAGCGTCAACGTTAAGGTGAGGGGCGCCGCGCTTTTGCGGCGTCCCGCTCGAACGCCGGGTTAGCTCTCATTTCTGCCACGTAGTACGTTTTCTATCTTTACTGATTCTTCTGTTGCTCGTCGCACCAGATCTTGATGGCACACCTGGTCGCAGTTGTTGATTCGCATCCCCGTTTGCAGCCCGTTAAGAAAGGCATAGACGGTTGAGAACCCTGTGGACGCGGACATCAACTGCTTCGACGCTGAGCACGCCTCGCCGGTCGTGAACACGACGCGGGCGGCGGAGGAGTTCGTGCTCGGTCCCGGTGGGATCGCCGCGTTTCGGACGCGCGAAGCGAGCCAGGGGAGCGCCGGCGGCACCGACCTGAACGGCGACGGCGATCGAACCGATGGCGTCCTGCACGTGTACGACGCCGGCATGCAGGGCGTGCTGTCCTCGGGGCAGGCAGTGACGCCGTGCAACCTCGAAGCCTGCGATCCGCGTGTGCCGTATCGCGTGCTCGCCGACACCGTCACTTTCCTCACCTTCGAGGGCGACCAGCAAGAAGACCTGAACGTCGACGGCGACCAGAGCGACCTCGTGCTGCAGGTGTTGAACGTGCGCCAGGCGACGATGACGGGCGACCTCGACGGCGCGCGCCACGTCCTTGCGGCGACGACGGCGGGCGTTTGCACGACGACGGGGTCGGCGTGTGCAAGCGATCCCGATTGCGATGGCGGCACGTGCTTCGTGCCGCCCGGCGGATGCATTCGCGAGGTCGGCACCGCCTGCGTCCCGTCGACGAGCCCGATCAACAATGACGATCCGGTCCCGTGCGCGCTCGGCCAGTTCTGCCAGCCGCTCGTCGCGTTCCCCGGCCAAGGGCTCTGCCAGCAGCTCGAGGGCCCGTGCGCCACCAACGACTAGTGCACCGCAGGCGCCCACTGCAACCTCGACAGCTCGGCCTTCAACCGCATCGTGAGCCCGCTCCTCGAGCCGGGCGGCGGCGGAACGGTTTTCGCCGGCAGCGGCCGCTGCGTCGAAAACTCGGGGCGGATGTGTAGCCAGAACGGCGACTGCGACGCAGGCGAGTTCTGCAGCGGCGGCGCCTGCCAGCGCGAGCACGGCTCGTGCGCGAGCGACGCCGACTGTCCGCCCGCGACCACCTGCGTCGCCGACCTGACGCTGCAAACCGCGGCCGACGGCGACGCGGACGAGCTGCCGGACGTCATCGACAACTGCCCGACGGTCGCCAACATCACGCAGGAGGACGGCGACGGCGACGGACGCGGTGATGCGTGCGATGCCGAGACGTGCGGCAACGGCCTCCGCGAAGCGGCCGAAGCCTGCGACGAAGCCGACGCCGCCGCGTGTCCGGGCGCCTGCACGGACGACTGTACCTGTCCGTGCGAGGACCTGGTGACCGGCGCCAAGGTCACCATCCGGCGGACGAAGGGCATGCTGCGTGCGCGTCTGCGCGTGCCGCTCGGCGCCTATTCAAACGAAGCGGTCGCCGTACGGCTCGAAGACGAAGACGGCGTGATCGCGACCCGCAACGTCGGTGCCTTGGCACCGGTCGGCCGGAGCGGCAAAGCATGGAAGTTCCGCTCGAAGGCCGCCGGGCTCCAGAGCATTCGATTGACCAAAGGACCGCGGAGCAATCCCGGTCTCTTCAAGGCGACGGTCGATGCCCGTGCCTGGCTCGACGCCACGAGCGCGAACGGCACCGCCGCCGACACGACGTTCACGCTGACCATCGGGGGCCGCTGCTTCGCGACCCAGCTTTCGGCCGATCCTCGGTAGTGCTCGACGAGTGCGTCCGCCAGATCGTCCGACGATCGCGCGCCGCGACCGCGAGTTCGTGATGACCGCCGCGGGCAAGGCCGGCTCGTGGCTGAAGCTCGTCGCGCCCACGCTCCTCGACCGCCTCATCGCCGACGCGGTCCGCCGGTGCGACGAGCACTGATGCCGGAATTGCCTGGGCGTTCGAAAGTCTCTAAGACCACGCGATGAAGATCCGCGTGCGTGGTGGGGAGGCGACGGCAATCGCAGCCGACGTCGTGATCGTCCCGATGGCGACGGGTGAAGAAGACGGTCGCGACGTGCGCGCGCTCGCGCGCCGCATCGGCGGGTCGGTGTTGAAGCGCGCCATTGCCGCCGCGCGCTTTCGGGGGCGCGAGGGGCAGGCGAACGTGCTGCCGCTGCAGGGACCGCGGCGTCAGGCCATGGGGGTCGTCGGTCTCGGCGACGAGGCGCGGCTCGACCATGAAGGCTGGCGGCGGGCCGGCGGACAGTCGCGCCACCTCGCGGGCGCGGTCAGTGCGGCGCGGGTCGTCGTCGCCTGCGGCACGCGCGCGGTCGATCCGACGCAGCTCGCGGCGTTCGTCGAGGGCTTCGAGCTCGCCGCGTACCGCTTCGGCAAATACAAGTCCGACGGCGAAGCGGCGCCGCTGGCGGTCACCGATCTCACGTTCGTCGTCGCCGAGCCGCCTGCCGAGACGAGCCTCGAGTCGCTCTGGCGCTCGATCGACGCCACCCTCGACGGTGTTCGGCTCGCACGCGATCTCGTGAACGAGCCGGCGGCCGTGAAGACGCCGACATATCTCGCCGGCCTCGCGAAGAAGCTCGGCAAGGAGGCCGGCCTCGAGGTCGAGGTGTGGGAGCCGAAGCGCATCGCGAAGGAGAACCTCGCCGGGCTCGTCGCGGTCGCGCGCGGCAGCAACGAGGAGCCGCGCTTCGTCCAGCTCCGCTACCGGGCCAAGGACGCCACGCGCCGGGTCGCGCTCGTGGGGAAGGGCATCACGTTCGACTCGGGCGGGCTGTCGCTGAAGCCCGCGAAGAGCATGGAGACCATGAAGTGCGACATGGCGGGAGCCGCCGCCGTACTCGGTGCGATGATCGCGATCGGCCGCTTGAAGCCGCCGGTCGACGTCGACGCCTTCATCCCGATCAGCGAGAATCTCCCCGGCGGGAAGGCGCAGAAGCCCGGGGACGTGATCCGCTTCCGGAACGACAAGACCGTCGAGGTGCTGAACACCGACGCCGAAGGCCGGCTCATCCTCGCCGACGCGCTGATGCTCGCCGCCGACACCAAGCCCGACGCGATCATCGACCTCGCGACGCTCACCGGCGCGTGCATGGTAGCCCTCGGCACCCAGGTCGCCGGGCTCTTCGCGAACGATCAGGCGCTCGCCGACCGGTTACTCGCGGTCGCCGTCGAGACCGGCGAGCCGCTCTGGCAGATGCCGCTCGTCGCCGAGTACAAGGACGACATCAAGAGCGCCGTCGCGGATCTGAAGAACATCGGCGGCGGTCACGCGGGCAGCATCACCGCCGCGCTCTTCCTGCAGGAGTTCGTCGGTACGACGCCGTGGGTCCACCTCGACATCGCGGGACCCGCGTTTCTCGAGAAGGGTCTAGCCTACGCGCCGAAGGGTGGCAGCGGCTTCGGGGTGCGTACGCTCGTCCGCTACGTGATGACGTTGCAGGGCTGAAGCGGATGACGAGGGGGCGCCACGGCGCCTCCTCCCTCTCAGCCGCGGCGCTTGCCGACCGGCTTCTTGGCTTTCGCGCGCGGTGCGGACGCCTTCGTTGCCGTCTTCTTCGCCGGGGACTTCGTCACCGTCACGTGACGCTTGGCGGTGCTGAGCTTCGCCTCGCGTGCGGGGGCCGACCGCGATTTGGCCTGCTGGAGCACGGCGCCGCGTCGGGAACGGTTCGGCGCGGTGCGGGCAACCCGGACGGACGTCTTCCGTCCTTGCGCGACCGCCTGGCTTCGGCCGCCGCGGGCGACGCTCTTACCGCCGCGGCCGCCGCGTGAGCTGCGCACGACGTTCCGCCGCGGATGCACCGGCTCGACGTACGTCGCAAGGCCGATCCGGAGCGGCTCGGCTTTTCCGGCGGGCACGCGCAGCGAGTAGCCGCTCGGCGAGATGCCCTGGCGGAGCGCCGGGTTCAGCTCGGCGAGCTCGCTCGCCGACACGCCGCACATGTCTGCGGCGGCCCGCAGCGACACGGTCCGGTCGACGTCGACCATCTCGTAATGCTCCGGGATGTGCGTGGTCGGGGTCTCGAAGCCGTAGTCCTCGGGCGCCCGTGCGATCTGCACCGCCGCCAGGAACTTCGGCACGTACGCGGACGTCTCGCTCGGGAGGTACCCGCGCTCGCGCATGTCCCAGAAGTCGTCGACGCCCTTGTTGGCGAGGATGCGGGCGACGCGGTACTCGCCTGTGTTGTACGCGGCGAGCGACAGCTCCCAGTCGCCGAACATCTCGTGCAGATCCTTCAAGTACGCCGAGGCGGCGTGCGTCGACTTGATGGGATCCCGCCGCTCGTCGACGAGGGAGTCGATGCGGAGCCCGTAGCGCCGGCCCGTCGCAGGGATGAACTGCCACGGACCGGCCGCGCCCGCGTGCGACACGGCCTGCTCACGGTAGCCGCTCTCGATGAGCGGCAGGTAGGCGAGCTCGGCCGGCAGGCCTTCGCGTACCAGGATGTCGCGCATCGAGGGCAGGTACTTGGCGCCCCGCGAGAGCGCGCCGTGGAAGAACCCACGGAGGTGCGTCTGGAAGGCCTCCACGCGGCTCGCGACGGCCGGATTCTCGGTGTCGAAAGGTCCTTGGGCGGCGGCCTGGTGTTGCGCCGCCGCGTCGACTGCAGCAGCTGCCTCCAAACTCGGGGCGGCGGCGCTCGTCATCGCCTGCTTTGCACTCTTACCAGCGTGAAAGCAGCCACTGACCAGCATCGCAACCAGCGGGAGCAGAATGTGCGGACCGCCACGGCGGACCCACCCGTTTCCCCTCGCGTTCGTCATCGCAC
This sequence comes from Polyangiaceae bacterium, assembly GCA_031400185.1. GTDB lineage: Bacteria > Desulfobacterota > Binatia > UTPRO1 > UTPRO1 > UTPRO1. Next base: position 12,581 of record JANNPN010000126.1, on the reverse strand, counting down.
CCCCTGAATCCCCGCTGACGACCCCGTCCACACCCCACGAACGGTACCGGGCCGGTCCACGGCTCTGCCAGTCCCAAACGACTCCGGGCGCTTATACATGCAAAATTCCGGGATGCAAGCAAAAATGTGAGTTGGTGCGGCATATTAGCATCGCCTTCGGACGAGTGGACGAAGTGCGTCAGGACGAGCCTCGCAAACCTTGGCATGCGAATCCGTATGCGACCTCGCATCGCACCTCTCCATTGCCGGGCGCCGGAGTCACTGGTAGGTGGCGAGGCGCACGTATGACGAAGCGCTCGCCGCAGCCGTTCCAGAGGCACGTTGCAGCCGTCATCGCCCTGGCTGCGCTCCTCGGGCAGGCCTTCGTCCCGCACGTCCATCCGCTCCACCGGGCACCCGGCGACATCGCTGCGGTCCACCCCGCGGTCGAGCTCGCGTCATGCGCCCCGGAATGTCCGACGGTCGCGTCGGCGGCCACGGCCGATCCGGGCGGCGAGACGCATCAACATGCCACGTCGAGCTGCCCGCTCTGTCGCGCGCAGAACGACGCGCGCTCGTCGCTGCTGCCGGCGACGCTCGCGCTTCCGCTTCCCGCGGCGGCACCCGCGCTGCCGCCGACCGAGACGTATGCGGCGCTCGCGATCGCCGCCCGTAGCCTCGCTGCTCCCCGCGCTCCGCCGTTCGCCTCCTGAAACTCGCTCGCTGATCCACCGGCTCGTTCGCGCGGGGCGTTTGCCTCGCCGCGGACTCGCCTGCTGTTCACCGGCTGGTTTCGCGCGTTCGCGCTTCCGCGCGTTCGTTTCGCGTGCATTTGGAGGTGCACATCATGGAACATCGTCATTGGAGGAGCCTCGCTTCGCTCGCGGCAGTCGTCGCGGTCGCGGCGATGCCAGTATCCGGTTGGGCCGACGACCGCGCCGATCTCGAGGCGCTCCGTCGGGAGGTGCAGGAGCTCCGGCGTCGTGACGCCGAGCGAGCGCAGGAGGTCGACGCGCTGCAGCGCCAGGTGCAGGAGCTGCACCGCTCGCAGGGCGCGGGCGCGACGACGGCAGAGGCGCCTGCGCAGGTCGAGGCGCCGAGGAAATCCGGTGCAAGCGCGCTCGACGCCGCGGTCGGGGCGCTCGCGACGACGCCGAGCACCGCGGCAGCGCCGTCGTCGGCGCTGCTGGCGCGCAAGGTCGGGTCGGCGGAGATCAAGCTCCTCGACATCTCGTTCGACACGCTTCTCGCCGTCGGTGGCTCGACGGCGCGGGACGGCGAGATCGAGGCGCTCCAGGGCGGCGGCCACGACCCGCAGCGTCGCGGCTTCACCCTGCAGCAGGCGGAGCTCTCGTTCGCGGGTGCGGTCGACCCGTATTTCACGGCCGAGGCGCACGTCGTCTACACGCCGCACGAGGTCGAGCTCGAGGAGGCGTTCTTCACGTCGACGGCGCTGCCGGCGAACCTGCAGCTCAAGGGCGGCTACTTCCTCACCGAGTTCGGCCGCATCAACCCGACCCATCCGCACGCCTGGGACTGGATCGACCAGCCGATCGTCAACACGCGCATGTTCGGCGGCGAGGGGCTGCGGGCACCGGGCGCGCGCCTCGCGTGGCTCACGCCGTTCCCGTGGTTCTCGGAGGCGACGATCGGCGTCCAGAACGCGAACGAGGAGCACACGACGGCGAGCTTCATCTCCGACGACGCGGTCGGCGGTCGGCCGGTCGAGAAGACGAACGTCGGGAGCGTGAAGGACATGCTTTACCTCGCGCGCTGGAAGAACGCGTGGAACTGGAACGACAGCCTCACCACGCTCCTCGGCTTCTCCGGGCTGTTCGGCCCGAACGGCACCGGCGGCGACGGCCGCACCTATCTCTACGGCGCCGACATGGTGTGGAAGTGGCAGCCGCCCGACCACTTTCGCGGCTGGCCGTTCCTCACCTGGCAGAGCGAGGTCATGGGGCGGGACTACGTCGCCGACCGCTTCGTCGACCCCGATGATGCGGCGAACGACCTCGCCCGCGACCTGCTCCACGACTGGGGCCTCTACACGCAGATCCTCTGGGGATTTCACCACGGCTGGGCGGCCGGCCTGCGCTACGAGTACGCGGGCGGCAGCGGAGCCAGCGTCACCACCGGCGGCCGCCAAGCCGACGTCCTCCGCGACGACCGCCACCGCGTGGCGCCGCTCATCGTCTGGCAGCCGTCCGAGTTCACCCGGATCCGCTTGCAGTACGACTTCGACCACGCCGAGTTCCTCGACGAGAAGGACGCGCACAGCGTCTGGATGGGTTTCGAGGTGCTCTACGGCGCGCACCCGGCGCACCAGTACTGAGGAAAGGAGACACGCCATGACGAGAATGCTTCGTTGCATCACCACGCTCGTCGCGCTCGCGCTGCTCGCGCCGGCGACTCCCGTGCGTGCCGACGAGCCGCTCGCGGTCTGCGCGACGGTCCCCGAGCTCGGTGCGATCGTCCGCGCGGTCGGCGGCGATCAGGTCGCGGTCGAGGTCTTCACGAAGCCGACCGAGGACCCGCACTTCACCCCGGCGCGGCCGAGCCTCATCAAAGCGCTGAACGCGTGCGCGCTCCTGGTCCAGGTCGGCATGGACCTCGAGCTCGGGTGGCTGCCGCTGCTCGCGAAGAACGCGCGGAACGCCGCCGCGCTGCCCGGCGCGCCCGGCTTCCTCGACGCCTCGACGGCGATCACCCCGCTCGCCGTCCCGACGGGGACCGTCGACCGCTCCATGGGCGACGTCCACCCGTACGGCAACCCGCACTACCTGCTCGATCCGATGAACGGGATGCTGGTCGCGGGCGCCGTGCACGAGAAGCTCGCGGCGCTCCGCCCCGGCTCGCGGGCCTACTTCGACGAGCGGCTCGCGGCGTTCCGACACGAGGTGGCGACCGGTCTCGTCGGGGCGACGCTCGCCGCGAAGTACGACGTCGCGAAGTTGGCACTTCTCGCCGAGCACGGGAAGCTCCTCGCGTTCCTGCGCGGTCAGGGCGAAGAGCAGGACCTCGGCGGCTGGCTCGGCGCGCTCGCGCCGCGCTTCGGGGCCAAGGTGATCGACGATCACCCGATGTGGCCGTACTTCGCGCGCCGCTTCGGGCTCGTCGTCGCCGGCCACCTGGAGCCCAAGCCCGGCGTGCCGCCGACGACGAAGCACCTCGCCGCCGTGATCGCGCTCATGAGGAGCGAGCGCATCACGGCGGTGCTCGCCTCGGCATACTACGACCCGCGGCACGCGCAGTTCGTCGCCGACGCAACCGGCGCCGCGGTGCTCGCGATGGCGAATCAAGCGGGCGCCCGGCCCGGCACCGACGGCTACGTCGCGTTCATCGACTACGATGTCCGGCAGGTCGCCGGCGCGCTCGGTGCTCCGTGACGACAGCGGGCGACGTTCTCATTCGGGCGGAAGGCCTCGCGATCGGCTACGGCAGCGGCGCGGTGCTCCGCGACGTGAACCTGGAGATCCGCGCCGGCGAGTACTGGTTTCTCGTCGGTCTGAACGGCACCGGCAAGACGACGTTCGTGCGCGCGCTCTTCGATCTCGTCGCGCCGGCCGCCGGCCGGGTCGTGATTGACCGCATGCGCGCCGGGCGCGAGCGCTTCGGCTTCGTGCCGCAGCGTTCGGCCCTGAACCCGTCGCTCCCGACGACGGTCCGCGAGCTCGTGCTGCTAGGGCTCGTCGGTCTCCGACTCGACGCGCGGACGCGGGCGGCGCGTCTCGACGCGGCGCTCGCCGAGGTCGGCCTCGCCGGTCGCGCGCGCGCCGACTACTGGACGCTCTCGGGCGGACAGCGCCAACGCGTCCTGCTCGCACGCGCGCTCGTGCGCGAGCCGGCGGTGCTGGTGCTCGACGAGCCCGAGGCCGGCCTCGATCCCGCGGCCGAGGAGCGTCTGCTCGCACTGCTGGCGCGCATCAACCGTGAGCGCGTCACCATGCTGTACGTGTCGCACGACCTCGAGAACGTACGCCGGTACGCGTCGCACGTGGCGCTCTTCCGCGACGGCACGGTCCTCGCCGGCGCCGTCGCGGACGTGCTGACCCGCGCCAACCTCGAGCGCACGTATGGATCGATGCTGACGCGCGCCTCCGAGGCGACCGGGTCGGAGCCCCGGTCGTGATCGCGAGCTTCCTCGCGTCGTGGCCGCTCTTCCACGACGCGTACCTCGCGGGCTGGCTGATCGCGATGCTGCTGGCGCTCCTCGGGGTCGTCGTCGTGACGCGCGATCAGATCTTCCTCGGGGCCGCCGTGTCGCAGGCGTCGGTGCTCGGGATCGCGATCGCCGTCTCCGTCGGGAGCCTGCCGGTCCTCGCCGACTGCGCCTGGTGCGACGACGACTGGACGCACACGATCGCGGGCGGCGTCTTCGCCGTCGCGGGCTCGGTGCTCGCCGCGACGATGGCCCTCGAGCGCGAGACCCACGAGTCGCTGACCGGCTGGGTCTACCTCACGTCGAGCTGCTTCGCAGTGCTGCTGCTCGCCCACAGCCCGCACGGCATGGACGAGATCAACCGTCTCCTCGCGAGCACGATCATCGGCGCGGGTCCCGTCGACGTCGCGATCTTCGCGAGCCTCTTCGCGCTCGCGGCGGTCGCGACCGCGCGCCTCCACGCGCCGCTCCGGCTCGTGCTGATGGACCCGGAGACGGCGCGCGCCGTCGGCGTCCGGGTCGACGCCTGGAACCGCACGCTCGCGGTCGCGCTGGGTGCGGCGCTCGGCCTCGCGATCCACGTGTCGGGGGTCGTCTACAGCTTCGGGTGCCTCGTGCTCCCGGCGCTCGTTGCGAAGAACCTCTGCCGCGAGGTCCGCCAGATGCTGTGGGTGAGTCCGCTCGTGGCGCTCGGCGCCGCCGTGGCCGGCTTCGTCGTCGCGAACGACCGCGATCTGCCGCCGGGGCAGGCGGCGGTCGCGATCCTCTGCGTCGCGTTGCTGGCCGCGTGGGGCATCCGCCGCCGTCACCGGACGAAGCGGTAGTGCGAGACGCCCCATTCCTCGCCGCCGTGGTACGCGAAGAGCTCGGCGCATGCGATGAAGAAGACGCGCCAGCGGTGCCACCAGCAGGTCGCCGCGCCGGGACCGTAGACCTCGCGGAGGATCGGCATGACGGCGTCGCGGGCCGCGTCCATGCGGACGAGCCATGCCTCGAGGGTCCGCGCGTAGTGGCCGCCGTTCAGGCGCCAATCCTCGTCGACCCGCAGGTCGCGGTCGAAGTGGCGGAAGAGGTCGTGCGACGGCATCTGACCGCCGGTGAAGAAATGGCGCGCCATCCAGTCCGACGGGCCGCGATCGAGATAGGGATACGCGAAGCGGCGGTGGCTGAAGACGTGCACGAACAGCGCGCCGTCGGGGGCCAGCCAGGTGGCGATGCGCTGCAAGAGCAGCTCGTAGTTCCGCATGTGCTCGAACATCTCGACCGACACGACGCGGTCGAAGACGCCGGCGGGCGCCAGCTCGTTCATGTCGGCGGTCGCGACGGTCAGATTGCGGAGCCCGCGCCCCGCCGCGGCGGCGTCGATGAAGCGCTTCTGTGAGGCCGAGTTGCTGACCGCGACGATCGTCGCGTGCGGGTACCGTTCCGCCATCCAGAGCGAGAGCGAGCCCCAGCCGCAGCCGAGCTCGAGGATGCGCTGGCCGTCCGTGAGCCGCGCGCGCTCGCACGTCAGCGCGAGCATGGCCTCCTCGGCGGCGGCGAGCGTCGCGACCCCGGACGGCCAGTAGGCGCTCGAGTATTTGAGCCGTGGTCCCAGGACCCGGACGAAGAGCTCCGCCGGCACCTCGTAGTGCTGCACGTTCGCTTGCTCGGTCGCGACCGCGATCCGACCGCGCCGGCACTCATCGACCCACGCACGCAGGCGCGCGTTCTCCGCGGCGGCGCCGCCGTGCTGCTCCTCCGCGAGGCGGGCCGCGAGGATGCGCCGGATGCCGGATGCCGAGCCGCAGCATCCAGTCCGGAAGCCAGCCGCCCGCGACGAGGCGGCCGAGCAGCGTAGGATCGTCGTCGCTCATGCCCGCTGCGCGCCGCGGAAGCTCCGGCGATAGCTCTGCGGGCTCGTCCCGACGAGGCGCTGGAAGCGGGCGCGGAACGTCGCGGGCGACCCGAAGCCGACGTCGGCGCCGACGCGCTCGACGGGAAGTGGGCTCGTCTCCAGAAGATGCTGCGCGCGGCGGACGCGGCAGCGGACGATCCACTGCGCGGGCGTTGCGCCGGTCTGCTCGCGGAAGCGGCGGCTCAGGCTCCGCGAGCTCATCGCCGCCTGCCGGGCGAGGTCGGCGAGCGAGAGCGGCTCGGCATGATGCTCGTCGAGCCACGCGAGGAGCGGTGCAAGCGAGGCGCCGTCGGTGGTCGGCTCCCGGTGCACGATGAACTGCGCCTGGCCGCCCGCGCGCTCGAGCGGCATGACGGCGAGCCGCGCGCCGGCGGCGGCGACCGCCGCCCCGTGGTCGCGGCGCACGATGTGGAGGCAGAGGTCCATGCCGGCGGCGGCGCCGGCCGAGGTCAGGATCTGTCCCGCGTCGACGTAGAGCACGTTCGGGTCGACGTCTATCGCGGGATGACGGCGCGCGAGCTCGGCGGCGGCGAGCCAGTGCGTCGTCGCGCGCCGGCCGTCGAGCAGGCCGGCGGCCGCGAGCACGAAGGCGCCCGAGCAGATCGACGCGATGCGGACGCCGCGCGCGGCGGCGGTTCGCAGGCGCCCGAGCAGCGCGTGCGGCGGCGGCACGGACGGATCCTCGATGCCGGGGACGACGATGGTGTCGGCAGCGCCGAGACCGCGCAGATCGTGCGCCGTCTGCACGTGGAACGCGCCCGCGTCGACCGTGCGGGCGACCCCGCAGACCCGGACGCGATACGGCGCGGTGCCGTCCACGCGCCGCGCGCGCCCGAACACCTCGCACGGGATCGCGAGGTCGAACGGGTTCACGCCGTCGAGCGCGACCACGGCGACGACATGGGTCTTCGGGCGGGATGGGCGTGGCATGAACTCAGCGCACATTGTCGTTCCTGCCACTGGCATGTCCAGAGCCGGCAGAGGAGAAGAGGGCGATGGACGTCTCCGCCGCTCGCACCATGTACCTCTTCGACTGGATCCTGCCGGTCGTGATCGCCGCTGTGTTCGTCCTGCTGATGTCGCTGCTGCGCGAGCCGACCCGGCAGCGCTTCAATGCGATCTTCGTCGCCGGCGCGGGCGCGGCGTACCTGAACGGAGGCTTCGGCGTCTTCGAGCTCCCGTTCCTGGCGCTCGGCACCTACCTCGCGTTTCGCGGCCTCGACGACTACCGCTTCATCGGCATCGCATGGCTCTGCCACACGGTCTGGGACGTGGCGCATCATCTCTGGGGGAACCCGATCGTGCCCTTCCAGGCCACCTCGTCGGCAGGGTGTGCGATCACCGACGCATTGATCGCCGTCTGGTTCCTGCGCGGGGCGCCGAGCGTCTACGACCTCGCGCGCGGCGGGAAGGCCGCGCCGTTGACCACGGCACGCTGAGCGCACGGCGTCAGCGCCGAGCGGAGTCATCGAGGCGCGTGAGCGTGTCCGCGGCAGCCGCACGCACGAGCAGGTGCGTGTCGCTCCGGGCGCGCTCGAGCGCCGAGCCCGCCGCCGCGGCCGCCGGCCCGAGGCGTCCGAGCGCCTGCGCCGCGCCCCAGCGGACGGTGTGGTCGGAATCGTCGAGTGCGCGCGCGAGCGCCGCGATCGTCGCCGCGTCGTCCGCGCCGACGGCACCCAGCGCGGCCGCGGCGTTCAAGCGAACGGTCGGCGCAGCATCCGTCAGGTGCGCGCGGAGCGCCGGCGCCGCCTCGCGCGCCGCCGGCCCGATCGCGCGGAACGCGCTCGCGGTGCTCGCCCGGACGCGCGGCTCGGGATCGTCGCAGGCCGGCAGTAGCGCCGCGACCGCGGCGGCGCCGAAGCGGCCGAGCGTGTCGGCTGCCTGCGCGCGCACCTCGGCGTCGGCGTCGCCGAGCCGGCCCGCGATCGCGGGCAGCGCGTCGGCGGGCACCGGCTGCATGGTGCGGATCGCGCCGATGATCGCGAGCCGGATGCGCGGGTCGCGATCGTCGAGCGCGGTCACGAGCACCGGCGCAGCCGCCGGCGCCATGCGCGCGATCGCGTAGCCGGCGAACGTCCGGTCGGGCTCGCGCTCCTCCCGGAGGCGCGCGAGGAGCGGCGGTACCGCGGCGCCGCCGATCGCGCCGAGCCCGCGCGCCGCCGCCAGCACGAGGTGATCGTCGCACGCGCCGTGGTCGTGGTTCGCGCGGTGGTCGTGGCTCCCGTCGTGCTCGTGGCTCGCGTGCGACGCTCCGTGCTGGTCGGCCCGCGGGGGATCGTGCCTGTGCGCGCCGGGCGCCCGATCCGGCGGACACGACAACGCGTGCATCAACGTCGGCACGGCCGCGGCGTCACGGGGTCCGAGGGCCTCGAGCGCCGCCACGGCCTGCGCCGCAGTCGGGTCGTCGGCGCCGACGGCGTGGAGCAAGGCCGTCACCCGCGCCACGACGGCGGCGTCATGCGCATCCTCGGGCGAGCGCGAGCACGAGAGGACGGTGCCGGCCGCGCAGAGCGTGAGCGCCACCGCCAGCCGGACGCGCGCCGAGCGACGCCGCCGCATGTGATCGCGCGGCGCGCTCAGCCCCGCGTCATGTTGCGCAGGACCATTTGCAGAATCCCGCCGTGGCGGAGGTACTCGATCTCGATCGGGCTGTCGATGCGCGCGATCGCGGTGAAGACGGTTTCGCGTCCGTCGTCGCTCCGCGCCCGCACGGTCACCGCCGCGCCCGGTGTGACACTCGCGATGCCGTCGATCGCGTAGGTCTCGCGTCCGTCGAGCCCGAGCGTGACGCGGCTCTCGCCCGCCTTGAACTGCAACGGTACGACGCCCATGCCGACGAGGTTGCTCCGGTGGATGCGCTCGTAGCTTTCGGCGATCACCGCTTTCACGCCGAGAAGCAGCGTGCCCTTGGCCGCCCAGTCGCGCGAGCTGCCCGACCCGTACTCTTTGCCGGCGATGATCACGAGCGGCGTCCCTGCGGCGCGGTACTTTTCGGCGGCGTCGAAGATCCGCATCTCGGTGCCGTCGGGGAGGTGGCGCGTCCAGTCGCCCTCCTTGCCGCCGACGAGCTCGTTCCGGAGCCGGACGTTCCCGAACGTCCCGCGCATCATCACCTGGTGGTTGCCGCGGCGGGCGCCGAAGCTGTTGAAGTCGCGCGGCTGGACGCCGTGCTCGATCAGGAAGCGGCCGGCCGGCGCGTCCTTTGGGATCGAGCCTGCGGGCGAGATGTGATCGGTCGTGACGGAGTCGCCGAGCAGCGCGAGCACGCGCGCGCCCGCGACGTCGCGGAGCGGCTGCGGCGTCGGCGCGAGCCCGGCGAAGAACGGCGGCTCCTGGATGTACGTCGAATCGGGGTCCCAGGCGTAGAGGTTGCCCTCGGGCACCGGCAGGCCTTGCCAGACCGGATCGCCGGTGAAGACCTCGCCGTAGGTCTTGCGGAAGAGCTCGGGGGTGAGGCACCGCTCCATCGTCTCCCGCACCTCGCCGTTGGTGGGCCACACGTCCTTCAAGAAGACCGGCTTCCCGTCGCTGCCGGTGCCGAGCGCCTCGGACGTGAGGTCCATGTCGACGCTGCCGGCGAGCGCGTACGCGACCACGAGCGGCGGCGACGCGAGATACGCCGCGCGCACCTGCGGATGGATGCGGCCCTCGAAGTTGCGGTTCCCCGAGAGCACGGCCGCGACGACGAGGTCGTGGTCTTTGATCGCCGTACCGACGGCGTCGGGGAGGGGGCCGCTGTTACCGATGCATGTGGTACACCCGTAGCCCACGAGGTCGAACTTCAGGGCGTCGAGCGACTCGAGGAGACCCGCGTCGCGGAGGTACTCGGTGACGACGCGCGAGCCCGGGGCGAGGCTCGTCTTCACGTACGGCTTCGGCTTCAAGCCGCGCGCGACCGCCTTCTGCGCGAGCAACCCGGCCGCGATCATCACCGACGGGTTCGAGGTGTTGGTGCAGCTCGTGATCGCGGCGATGACGACGCCGCCGTGCCCGAGGTTGGCGGTGGCACCGTCCGCCGTGATCGGCGCGCCGCCGTTCGCGCTCGCGAGCTGCTGCTCGTAGGCCGCGCGAAACCCGCCTTTCACGCCGCCGAGCGAGGCGCGATCCTGCGGGCGACGCGGACCCGCGAGGCTCGGCTCGACCGTCGCGAGGTCGAGGGTCACGAGCTCCGAGAACGCCGGCTCCGGCGTCGCCGCCGTGCGGAAGAGGCTCTGCTCCTTGCAATAGCGCTCGACGAGCTCGACGCGTGCCGGCTCGCGGCCGGTCGCGCGGAGGTAGCGCAACGTCTCGTCGTCGACCGCGAAGAGACCGGCGGTGGCCCCGTACTCGGGCGCCATGTTCGCCATCGTGGCCCGGTCGGCGAGGCCGAGATCGGCGCAGCCCGGTCCGCAGAACTCGACGAACTTGCCGACGACGCCGTGCTTGCGCAGCACTTGGGTCAGCGTCAGCACGAGGTCGGTCGCGGTCGTGCCAGGGCGGAGTTGGCCGACGAGGCGACAGCCGACGACGATCGGCAGCAGCTGATAGAGCGGCTGCCCGAGCAGCACCGCCTCGGCCTCGATGCCGCCCACACCCCAGCCGAGCACGCCGAGCCCGTTGATCATCGTCGTGTGCGAGTCGGTGCCGACGAGCGTATCCGGGAACGCGAACGTGCCGCCGTCCTCCGCGCGCACGTCGACGACGCTCGCGAGGAACTCGAGGTTCACCTGGTGGACGATGCCGGTTCCGGGAGGAACCACGCGAAAGTTCTTGAACGCTTTTTGCCCCCAGCGCAGCAGGAGATAACGCTCACGGTTCCGTTCGTGCTCGCGCGTGACGTTCTCCGCGAAGGCACCCGGCGAGCCGAACGCGTCGACCTGCACGGAGTGGTCGATCACCAAATCGGCGGGGACGAGAGGGTTGATGCGCTCGGGGTCGCCGCCCGCGCGTGCGACCGCGGCGCGCATGGCCGCGAGGTCGACGACGGCGGGGACGCCGGTGAAGTCCTGCAACACGACGCGCGACGGCAGGAAGGGGAGCTCGCTCGCTTCGGTGGCTTGCGGGTTCCAGCGCGCGAGCGTCAGCACGTCGGCGGGGTTCGCGAAGACCTTGCCCTGATGCCGGAGGACGTTCTCCAGCAGGATTTTGACGGTGACCGGCAGGCGGTCGAGCGAGACGCCGTGCTCCTTCGCGAGTGCGTTCAGGCGGTAGTAGTCGACGGTGAGACCGGTTCCAGCGAGTCGCGCACGTGCCCCGAAGGCATCGGATGTCGGCGTCATGAAATCCCCCCGGGCGCACTGTGCCCCTCAGGCTCGGGACGCGCAAGCAAACGGGGTGGGATGTGCGGTCGCGTCTGCGGAGAGTATGGTGCCGGCGATGCGGTTCGCACGGATCGTGACGGTGCTCGTGCTCACGGCGATCGCGTGGCCGGCGTGCTCGCGGCTCGGCATGGCGCGGACGGCGCTGCCGCCGCCCGGCGGCGAGCCGCTCGAGGGTTTCGGCGCGCAGACGACCGGCGGCACCGGCGGCCGCGTCATCACGATCGACGACCCCAGCGAGGACGCCGTCGCCGCGGCGTTCACCGACGCCGTGACCGGCGGCCACGCCGTCATCAAGTTCGCCGTCACCCGTCCGATCGCGATCACGAAGAAGCTCCCGATCCTCGACAAACCGAACCTCACGATCGAAGGCGGCGGCGCCACCCTCGACGGCTCGGCGATGAAGGCCGGGTCGGCGATCCTCGACATCCGCACGAACGACGTGATCGTGCGCGACCTCCGCCTGCGGAACGGCGACGACAACCTCCGCATCGACGGCCCGGAGGCGTATCGCATCGTGATCGCGCACGTGTCGTCGACGGGGGCGCACGACGACGGCATCGCGATCGGCTACGGCGCGCACGACGTGACCGTGCAGTACAGCCTGGTCGCCGGCGCGACGCGCTCGGTCTACTGCAAGTACGGCGGCACCACCAACATCTCGCTGCACCATACCTGGCTCCAGAAGGGCGCGATCCGGAGCCCGATCCTGTCGGGATCGATCGTCGCCGACGTGCGAAACGTGATCGTCGAGGATTGGGGCGAGTGGGGCGCGCGCTTCGAGGACGGCGCCACCGGGAACGTCGTCGGGTCGCTGTTCGCGCTCTCGAAGTACGCCGCGTCGGTCGGCGGGAAGCCGCACGCGGCGTTGCGTTTGAAGGACGCGGGCCCGGTGTACGTCGCCGACAACGCCGTGCGCGGTCTCTCCCAACCCCTGGCCGCCGGCACCGCCAAGGCGCCGATCGCCGCGCCGCCGGTCACGACGCTGCCGCTCGCCGAGATGGAGAAGGTCGTGCGGGCGCGCGCGGGCTGTCTCCCGCGCGACGCCGTCGACACGGCCTACGTGCAGGCGACGACCGGGTGGAAGGTCAGCGAGACCGAACCGCTCCGGCTCGGCGCGCCTACGAAGTAGCGCGCAGCGGTCGCGTCGTGGTGGGGGTGGGGCGACGCTCCGCGGGCCAATGTCTCGCACTCCCATCCCGCTCACGAGACAAGTGTTCGCAGGGTCGGCTGTGCTCGCCAAAGG
>JANNPN010000317.1:0-12709 GCA_031400185.1 Polyangiaceae bacterium | reverse complement strand
CAGCCCGAGGCTACCTCTCCACGATCATGCTGATGCCCTGCCCGCCGCCGATGCAGAGAGACGCGAGGCCGAGCTTGGCGTCGCGGTCCTTCATCGCGTGGAGCAGGGTCACGAGCACGCGCGCACCGCTCGCGCCGATCGGGTGGCCGAGGGCGATCGCGCCGCCGTTCACGTTGACGCGGTTCTTCGGGATGCGGAGCTCCCGGAGCACGCCGAGCGACTGCGCGGCGAAGGCCTCGTTCAGCTCCCACAGGTCGATTTCTTCCTTGCGGAGGCCGGCCTTCTTGAGCGCCTTCTCCGACGCCGGCCACGGGCCCATGCCCATGATCGCGGGATCGACGCCCGCCGCGCCCACCGCGCGGATGCTCGCAAGAATCGGAAGGCCGAGCTTCTTGGCCTTCTCCTCGGACATCACGACGATCGCCGCCGCGCCGTCGTTGATGCCCGACGCGCTCGCGGCCGTCACGGTGCCGTCCTTCTTGAACGCGGGCTTCAAGGCCGCGACCTTGTCGGGCGCACTCTCCCGCGGGTGCTCGTCGGTGTCGAACTTGATCGGGTCGCCCTTCTTCGCGGGGATCTCGACGGCGACGATCTCTTCCTTGAACTTGCCGCCTTTGATTGCGGCGGCGGCCTTCGCCTGGCTCTCGATCGCGAACTCGTCCTGCTCGCCGCGCGGGATCTCGTACTTCGTCGCGACGTTCTCCGCGGTGATGCCCATGTGGGTGAACGTGATCGGACAGGTGAGGCCGTCGGCGATCATCGAGTCGATGATCTGGTCGTGCCCCATGCGGTAGCCGGTGCGCGCCTTCGTGAGGAGGTAGGGCGCGGCGCTCATGTTCTCCATGCCGCCCGCGACCACGATCTCCGCGTCGCCGGTCATGACCGACTGTGCCGCGAGCGCGACCGCCTTGAGACCCGAGCCGCACGCCTTGTTGATCGTGTACCCGGGGACCTCCTTCGGGATGCCCGCCTTCAGGTAGGCGACGCGGGCCGGGTTCAGACCGAGGCCCGCGGCGAGCACGTTGCCGAGGATGACCTCGTCGACCTGATCGCCCGGGAGATTGCCGGCGCGCCGCAGGGCCTCGCGGATCGCGATCGCGGCGAGCTCGGGCGCGGGGATCTGGGACAGCGCCCCGGCGAATGTTCCGATGGCCGTACGAGTGGCGGCGACGATCACTGGCTTCTGCATTGTGGAGCCTCCTCCGAAGCGTGGGGTGTGGCGTTTCGAGCCGTCTCTTATTGCACCAGCCCCCGAGGACAGGCAAGGAAGCGACTCTAGCGCTCGGAGATCGGATCAACGGTGCGGTTGCCAGCGGAGCGCCGTGCGGAACGCCTCCCAGCCGGTGCGCCGATCCCAGCCGTCGATGCCGTTGTACCAGCGGAGACCGATCTCCTGGCCGCCCCGCCAGCGTGCCGCGATGCCAAGCCAGAGACGCGCGCCCGGGCCGTAGAACATGACGGCCGCCTGGCGGAGCCTCTGGAGCTTTCGGCCGACCCAGCTCGCGCGAAACCGCGCTTCCGCCTCGGCGAATGCGTAGTCGTTCCGTGCCCGCGCGTACGCGATCTCGGCCGCCGCCCAGCGTCCGTATTCCAGCGCGAAGGAGATCCCCTCCCCCATGAGCGGCTCGACGCCCGCAGCGTCGCCGACGAGGAGGACGTTGGGTGCGACGAACGGTGCCCGCCCGTAGCAGCGGATCGGCGCGGCCTGGTGGCGGACGGCCGGGTCGCCGAGCTCGCTTTGCAGCTCCCGCAGCAGCGCGACCAGGTCGACGGCGCTCCGGCGCCGCCACGCGTACACGCCCGCGTTCACGTGCGGCCGGCCGTCGATCAGACACGGGAACGCCCACGCATAGCCCGAGAGCCCGCGCGGCACCGCGCGGAAATCGAAGTCGTAGCGGGCGTGGGCGTGACCGTCCCATCCGCTGCCGTTCCCGACCGGCACGTCGGCCATGACGGCGCGGGCGATCTCTTCCTGGTCGGCGCCGCGAGCGACGAGCCGCCGGCGTACCAGGCTCCCCGACCCGTCGGCACCGACCACGATCGGGGCGCTCCAGGTGTCGCGCGCGGTCGTCACCTCGACGCCGCCGGCGACCCGTGTCAGCGCCGTGACCTTCTCCTCTTCACGGACCTCGACCCCGCGCGCCCGCGCGGCCTCGATGAGCGACGCGTCGAGCTCGTTTCGCCGCACGACCGCGCAGAATCGCGCGCCGTCGACCTCGACGCGCTCCGCCGGCACCTCGACGCGGGCGCGATCGACCATGACGTGCGGCACGCTCAGCCCGACCCCGAGCTCGTCGAGACAGTCGAGCGTGTGCGGGATGAGGCCCCCGGCGCACACCTTGTTCCGCGGATGGCGCGCCTTCTCGAGAATCACGATGCGCTCTGCAAGCGCCGGATCGTGGCGCAGGAGGAAGAGCGCGGTCGCGGCACCCGCGGGTCCGCCGCCGACGATGATGATCTCGCGCCGCTCCACCGGCGCGGAAGCTAAGAGAAGGCGCGCTCCCCTGCAACCCGCGTCGATCCTAGCCGGGCAGCGCCTCGGATGACGTCGCGTATACCGCGTCGGCGTGGGCGAGCAGCCTCGCCGCCGGCGCCGCGGCGCCGCTCTCGAGCAGCGCCAATCCGGCTTCGCGATACGCCGCCCACTGCTCGGTGGGCGTACCCGCGATCCCCTCCTCGCCCGCGAGCGCCGCCGCAACCCGCGCGTGGTGCACGCTCGCGTCGAGCGCATAGCTGCGCGCGAGCACGCGCGCATAGCGTCGCCGGACGGCCGCGTCGGCAGGTGCGCGCTGCACCTCGCGCTCGCGGAACGGGCGGGCGAACTCCGGACGCCCGGCGAGCTCCAGCACCTGGGCCGCGTGCTCGAGCACCCGCATCGCGCGCGGCGCGAGTGCGAGGCTCTCGGTGAAGTAGTCGAGCGCCGTCCGCGGCAGCTTCGGACCGACGTGACGCGCGAACCCGGGCACCAGCAGGTGGCCGTGGGCTTGCAGCACCCGTCCGAGCGCGAACCACGCCGCCGCGCCCTCCGGATCGGAGAGCGCCGCGAGCACCTCGCTCGTGACGGCCTCCGGCAGCTCCGCGCCGAGAACCCCGTCGCGCCAGAGCACGACCGCTTCCGCGATCCGACCGCGCCGGCGCTCGACCTCACCGGCGAGGAGCCACGGACGCGGGTCGCGGGGACACGCCGTGCGTGCGAGGCCGAGCACGGCGAGCGCGCCGTCGTCGCGCCCGGCGACGAGCATGAGCTCGGCGAGGGCCATGACCGCCTCGACGTCCGCGCCGGCGACGGCGGCCGGCTGGAGACGCTCGGCCGCGAGCCGCAGGAGCGCATCGGGATCGCTGAGCCCGCGCGCGATCGTGAGCTGCGCCGCGACGCCGAACGCCGACCGAGCGCACGCGGTCGTATCCCGACGCGGGATCCCGGCCACGAGCCAATCCGTGAGTGTCGCCATGCGCGCGGCCATCGTGTGACGTCCGGTCACGAGCTCGTGTCCCGCGGCCGCTATCCGCTCGCGCTCCGCGTCCATCGCGAGGTAGTGCGCGATCTGCGCGACGAGGTCGTCGGGTTCGTACACGGCGAGATGCTCTCCGGGCGTGAAGAGTTCGACGAGGCCGTTGCCGGTGCGCTCGGTGAGGAGCAGCGCGCCGCAGGCCATCGCCTCGAACGTCCGGAAGTTGACGTCGCCGAAGACCGACTCGTTGAAGACGATCTTGGCCGAGCTGAAGATGCGCGCCATCTCCGTTTCGCCGAGGCGATGTGCCGGGTCCTCGCCGAAGGTCGCGAGGCCGAAGCGGCGGCGGAGCTCGTCCACGACCGCTGCCCGCTTCGGCCGGTTCGCGTCGATCATCCCGACGAAGGCGACGTCGATCGTACGCGGCAGCCCGTGATCCTTGAAAAGCCGAGGATCAATGCCCCACGGCAGCCAGCGCGCCGGCACACCGTCGCCTTCGAAGAGCGGCACGTAGTCGCGCTGCGCCGACAGCACGAGGTCGAAGAGCCGTGCGTAGTGGCGCTGCCAGTAGAAGTTCAGGTGGACGTCGATCGCCCAATAGAGGCGCGGGATCGCCAGGTCCTCGATGCCGTACGCGAGCGCCTGGCGCCCGAGCGTGTCGACCATGAGGAACGCGTCCGCGTCGGGCGCGATCTCGCGCTGGACGAGGCCCACGTCGACGGGCTTCCCGGGCACGACGAGCAGCGGACAAAGCTGGCTCGCGACGCGCACGTCGTGTCCGAGGGCGCGGAGCGCGGGAACGACCTGAGAATTTCCGAGGTGCAGGATGCGCATCGGCAGCGCGTCTTCGGAGCAAGCGCCATGCCGGTTGCGAGGTCGCAATGACGGGCCTCATCGCGCTGAAACCCGCGTCGATGGCGGCTTTCCGACAGCGCGCCGCCCAGGAGTGCCACGATTTTGACTACCCCGCGGCGCTCGCTCACGCGCCGCGTCGTCGCGAGCGCACGCGAGTGTTTTTCAGTAGGAGGTCGGCACCGACGGCGCTATGGTCGAGCCCAACGCGCCCCGACGATGGACACGCGCTGCCATCCTGCGCCACTTCGGCGAACAGCGCCCCGCACCCGCGAGGACGGTCCCGCTCTACGAACCTGCTGGCGTCGTGCGCGCATCGCGCTGCTCGCCTGCGGCGTCGCACTCGCGACCGCCGCGCACGGGGACGCGAGGGACGTGCACCGCACGGTCGACGAGTCGCTCGCGCTCTGCGCGGTCGCGGAGCGACTGCCCGCCGCTGAGCGCTTGCCGGTCCTGGCGCGCGGCCTCGCGCTGGCGGAGGCGGCGGTCGCGCTCGATGAACGGTCGGCGCGCGCGCACTTCGCGATCGTGTGCAATCTCGGCAAAGCGACCGAGCTCGGTGGCGTCGGCCTCGGCACGTTCAGCGCGGTGATCCGCTTGCGACGTGAGATCGATCTCACGATCGCGCTCGCCCCGAACGATGCCGAGGCCCTCGCCGCCAAAGGTGCCTTGCTGATCAAGCTACCGCGCTGGCTCGGCGGTGACCGCCGCGAGGCCGAGCGCTGGCTGCGCCGCGCGCTCGCCGTCGACCCGACGAACGCCACCGCCCGCGCGTACATCGACGAGATCGGCGTCACGGCGCCCCCGTTCGTCGGCCCGGCGTCGGCGGAAGCGGCCGTGACGAACTAGCTCAGAAGGGGGATCTCTCCCCCTTCGCCGCCGCGGCAAAGCCGCGCAGGCTCAACCCCCGGCTCGCTCGCGCTCGGCCGCGCGCTCCGCGCGCGGAGTCGATCTTGGGTCAGCCTCCCACCTTGGCCGGGCGCGAGCGAGCCGGGGAGCGAGGGGAGAGATCCCCCTTCTGAGCTGGCTACGCCGCGCACACATAGTCCCGCGTCTCGCGAAAGCCCATCGCCGCGAGCGCCGCACGGATCAAGCCCCGCGGCCGTTCGCGGGCGACCGACACGACGATCGGGAGGGGCCGGAGACGCGGCAGCGCCTCCGGTCCGACGACCGGCGCGCCGTGGATCACGTTCCCGAGCCGTCCCGGGTGCACCTCGATTACGTGAGTCGCGCGCTTCCCGTGGCCCGCGAGCGCGCGATGCAGGACACGCCCCGTGCCGCCATAGCCCCAGAGCACGTAGCGGTCGGTCGTCGCGAGGAAGCCCTCCGACAGGAACGCCGCCTTGATCGCCGTGAAGCGTGGGATCGCGTATGCATCGCCGGTGCGCGACAAACGGCCCGGACCGTCCCGCCAGGCGAGCAGACGCCGCGGCACGACGCCGATCCCGAGGCCACGGGCGAGCGCGCGGAGCACGAGGTCGTAGTCCTCCGGCCAGCCGGCGTCACGATAGCCGAGCTCGACGAGCCGCTCGCGCCGGAGCATCAACGTCGGGTGGACGACCGGGCACTCGACGAACGCCTCGGCGTGCACCCGCGCCGCGGAGTCGATCCCGTTCAGCCAGCGCTCGTAGCTCCGCCAACCAGCCGCGAGCTGCGCCCGGGGAAAAATGCGGACGTGCGTGCCGACCGCGAAGAGCTCCGGGGCCCCGGCGAGCGCGTCGACCTGCGCCTGCAACCGGTCGCGATGCATCACGTCGTCGGCGTCCATGCGCGCCACCAGCGCTCCCCGACATCGTTCGAGTCCCGCGTTCAAGGCGGCGACGAGCCCGCGCGCCGGCGTCGCCACGACCACGAACCGGGAGTCGGCGGCGGCGAAGGCGCGCGCGCGTGCCGCCGTGTCGTCCGCGGACCCGTCGTCGACGACGATACATTCCCAGTCCGTGAAGCGCTGGCGCTCCACGCTGCGGAGACTCGCAGCGACAGTGCCGCCGGCGTCGCGGGCCGGCAGCAGCACGGAGACGAGCGGTCCCGTCACGCGCGGCGCCGCGCTCAGGCGAACGCGGCCGGCGCCTGCGGCACCGTCGCCCACGATTCCGGATCGTGGCCGTAGACGATCCGCGTCCCGACCGCGGCGAGTGCGCGCAAGCGTTGCAACGACGCGAGCATCGCGGCCGGATCGTGGACGACGAGCGGCAGCTTCAGCTCCTCGAGGGTCTCGCGGAAGTAGCAGGCGTCGGCCGCGAGCACGACGTCGCCTTCGTCGAGGCGCACCAGGAGCGACTGATGACCGGGCGTGTGACCGTAGGTAGGAAGACACATCACGCGGCCGTCGCCGAAGATGTCATGCTCGCCGTCGACCTCGAGCCGCGGCTGGCCGGTATCGTAGTCGGCGGAGGTGTAGCCGTTCGCGACGATCGCCGCGTCGTCGTGCGCGGCCTGCCATTCCCGGCGCTGCACCACCACGGTCGCGTTCGCGAGCGCCGCGTTCCCGCCGGCATGGTCGAAGTGGAGGTGCGAGTTCACGAGGTACTGCACGGAGCCCGCGGCGATGTCGGCAGTGGCGAGCCGCGCCGCGACGTCGTCGCCGACGCCAAACGTCGCCGTGAAGACCGCCGCGGCGGCCCCGAGGCGCGTGACGGGATCGTGTTGCAGCTCGCGGTGCAACCCGCTGTCGAACAGCACGCGGCCGCGCGGGTGCTCGATCACGAAGACGGGGACCGGCACGTTCACGCTGCCCTTCGCGCCCTCGACGAAGAGCGCGCGCGGCCCGCGAAGCCATCCGCACGTGAGCGCGAGGAGGCGCACGGTCATGCGGCTCGCATAGCGTACCCACCCCGCGTGCGCTAGGAACGGCGGCGTCGTTCCGGCAGGAACGGGCAATGGCTCCGGCAGGAACGGCAATGGCTCCGGCAGGAACGACATATCGTGCCACCGCCGCGAGGAGGTCCCCGTGCAGCTCGAGTACGTGCGCTACGAGAAGCGCGATCGCGTCGCGATCGTCACCTTGCACCGCCCCGAGGTCATGAACGCTCTCCATCCGCCCGCCGGCGACGAGCTGGATCGCGTGTGGACGGACTTCGCCGCCGACCCCGACGTCTGGGTCGCGATCCTGACCGGCACCGGCGAACGCGCCTTCTCGGCGGGCAACGACCTCAAGTGGACCGCGGCCAATGCGACGACGCGCTGGCCGAAAAGCGGCTTCGGCGGGCTCACCTCACGCACCGATCTCGTGAAGCCGCTCATCGCCGCGGTGAACGGCGTCGCGCTCGGTGGCGGGCTCGAGCTGGCGCTCGCCTGCGACGTCATCGTCGCAGCCGAGCACGCGACGCTGGGACTCCCCGAGCCGCGCGTCGGCCTGCTCGCGGCCGCAGGCGGCGTGCATCGCTTGCCGCGCAGCATTCCCCTCAAGATCGCGATGGGCATGCTGCTCACGGGAAAGTCGATCTCCGCCGCCGAGGCCGCGCGCCTCGGGCTCGTGAACGAGGTCGTCCCACTCGCCGAGCTCATGTCGACCGCCGAACGCTGGGCGCGAACGATCTGCGAGTGCTCGCCCCTCTCGGTGCAGGCGACCAAGCAGTGCGTCTACGACGGGCTCGGGAAGCCGATCGCCGAAGCGATGGCGACGCGCTACCCGCTCGTCGGCCGGCTCTACAAGAGCGAGGACTTCAAGGAAGGTCCGCGCGCGTTTGCCGCAAAGCGGAAGCCCGTATGGCAGGGGCGCTGACACGCCCACCCGCGAAGAGAAAGGACGACGATCCATGCAAGCAGTGACGTTCCAAGCTCCGGGTGAGGTTCGCGTCGAGGAGCGCCCCGACCCGACGCTCGTCGCCAGCGACGACGCGATCGTGCGCGTCGAGGCGAGCGGCATCTGCGGCTCGGACCTGCACCTCTACCACGGCCGCATCCCGCTCGAGGCGGGCTTCATCCTCGGCCACGAGTTCGTCGGCACCGTGACGGCGGCGGGTCCGGACGTGACCGACGTGGCGGTCGGCGATCGCGTGCTCGGATGCTTCGTCACCGCCTGCGGTCGCTGCTTCTTCTGCCGGCGTCGCGACTTCCACAAGTGTACCGAGGCGCGCGTGTTCGGCCACGGGAAGACGCTCGGCGGGCTGCAAGGCGCGCAAGCAGAGCTGGTGCTCGTGCCGCATGCCAACCTGACGCTGCGCCGCGTCCCGCCGGGGCTCTCGACCGACGCCGCGCTCTTCGCCGGCGACGTCATGGGTACGGGCTTCCACGCCGTCCGCGGCGCCGAGGTGGCGCCCGGCGATGTCGTGGTGGTGCTCGGCCTCGGCCCCGTCGGCCTCTGCGCGGTGCAGGCGGCACGCGCGCTC
The DNA here is from genome assembly GCA_031400185.1 of Polyangiaceae bacterium. Taxonomy (GTDB): domain Bacteria; phylum Desulfobacterota; class Binatia; order UTPRO1; family UTPRO1; genus UTPRO1. The sequence continues at coordinate 4,074 of JANNPN010000317.1, read as the reverse complement.
GGCGCCGGCCAGGTGATCGCGGTCGACTCGGTGGCCGACCGCCTCGCGATGGCGGAGCGCTTCGGTGCCGTGCCGGTGCACCTCTCGGAACAGGACCCCAAAGCCGCCGTCCGCAAGGCCACGAGCGGGCGTGGCGCCGACGCGTGCATCGACGCCGTCGGCCACCCTGACGCGCTCGACCTCGCCTGCCGTCTCGCGCGGAACGGCGGCACGATCTCGGTGACCGGCGTCTACTCGGAGCGCTGCCAGGTCCACATGGGACTCGTGTGGATCAAGGCGCTGACGCTGAGGACGGGCCAGGCGAACGTGATCGGCCACGTCGACGCCGTGCTCGCGATGATGACGGCGGGCCTGCTCGACCCGACGCCGCTCGTCAGCCGCCACGCGTCACTCGCCGACGCACCCGAGGCGTACCGCGCCTACGCCAATCGTGAGGCGCTCAAGATCGTGCTCACGCCTTGAGACTTCACGCAGGCAGTGCTGCAGCGTCGCGATCGGCGATCGCAGCCCTGCGGTGAGCATGCGCGGCTGCACGATGCGGCCGTGCGTGCGCGGCGTCGCGGATGCCTCCCCACTCGCCTCAGCACGATGCCGCGAAAGCCGAGCCGAAACGGTTCCATCCCTGCGCCGACGCCGCGAGCGTCGCACGCACGCATCCCGCGGCCCCGGGCTTGCTCCTCCCTGTTTTCGACGGAGGACTCTCGTGAACCCGACCATTCTGATCGTCGACGACTGCAAGGACATCGCGCGCATCATCGCCCGCTATCTCGAGACGGCGGCCTACCGAACCCTCACCGCCTCGAGCGGCAGCGAGGCACGCGCCGTGATCGCGCGGGGCGTCCCCGACTGCATCGTGCTCGACCTGATGATGCCGGGCATGAGCGGCGCCGAGCTCCTGCACGAGCTCCGCAACGATCCCGCGACCGCCGACGTGCCGGTGATCATCGTGAGCGCACGCGTCGGCCATCACGGCACGCATTTCCGCTCGACGATGGACGCCGACTACAGCGTCGGGAAACCGTTCACGCGCCAGCAGATCGTCCACGCGGTCCGCACCGTCCTCGCGAAGAAGCAGGGCATCGAGCTCGCGCCTCCACCACCCCCGCACCGAGTCGATGTCCGCGCCCGCATCGCCGCAGAGCTCGCCCGCAACGGGTTTCTCGCGCACTGATCGCGAAGATGCACGAGGGCCCCTGCTGGTGAGGACGAGCCGGTGGGTGGCCGGCGCGGGCGCGGGACGCACCGCCGCTGCGCAGATGATCGCGTCACCGGAGCGAACCCCTTGCGCTTTCGCCCTTGGCTGTCGGAGAGCCGGACCTTCCGCCGAAGAGAAGGACCGCGCGCGGTCGTCTCGACCACATCGCGCAAAGACGTGACCAGCGGGCGTGCGGATCAGGTCCGAGGTTGGACGTTGGCGCGCACCCACTCGACGATCTGGTCGGTGGTCGCACCCGGCGTGAAGATCTCGCGCACGCCCGCCTGCTTGAGCGACGCGATGTCCTCCTCGGGGATGATCCCGCCGCCGAAGATCGCGATGTCGTCCCCGCCCTTCTCACGCATCAATCGCATGATCGCCGGGAAGAGCGTGTTGTGCGCGCCCGACAAGATCGAGAGACCGATCGCGTCGACGTCCTCCTGGATCGCGGCCTCGGCGATCATCTCGGGCGTCTGGTGCAGGCCCGTGTAGATGACCTCGATGCCCGCGTCGCGGAGCGCACGCGCGATGATCTTGGCCCCGCGGTCGTGACCGTCGAGTCCGGGTTTCGCGACGAGGATGCGGAGACGCGGCGCCGAGCTCATGCGATCAGAGCCAGGCGGGGTCGCGGTAGACGCCGAACTCGTCGCGGTAGACGTCGCAGACCTCGCCGAGCGTGACGCCATCCTTCACCGCGTCGATCAGGAGCGGCATGAGATTGCGACCGGTCTTGCACGCGGCGCGGACGTCGGCGAGACGCGCCGTCGCCTTCGGTTGGTCGCGCTTCGCCTTGAACGCCTTCACGCGACCGACCTGCGTGTCCTCGACCTCGTGGTGGATGCGCAGGATGTCGATCGTCGGCTTCTCGTCGACCTGGTAGCGGTTCACGCCGACCATCACCTTTTCCTTGCGGTCGAGCTGCTGCTGGAAGCGGTACGCCGCCTCGGCGATCTCCTTCTGGGGGAACCCGAGCTCGATCGCGCGGACGATGCCGCCCATGCGGTCGATTCGCTCGATGTAGTCGCGCGCTTCGGCTTCGATGCGGTCGGTGAGCGCCTCGATCGCCCAGCTGCCGCCCAGCGGATCGACGGTGTTCGTGACCCCGCTCTCCTCGGCGATGATCTGCTGCGTCCGGAGCGCCACCATGGCGGCGTTCTCGCTCGGGAGCGCGAGCGTCTCGTCCATCGAGTTCGTGTGCAGCGACTGCACGCCGCCGAGCACGCCCGCGAGCGCCTGAATCGCGACCCGGACCACGTTGTTGACCGGCTGCTGGGCGGTGAGCGAGCAGCCCGCGGTCTGCGCGTGCGTCCGCAGCATCATCGAGCGCGGGTTCTTGGCGTCGAAGCGGTCGCGCATGAGCTTCGCCCAGAGGCGGCGCGCGGCGCGGAGCTTGGCGATCTCCTCCAGGAAGTCGTTGTGGAGGTTGAAGAAGAAGGAGAGCCTCGGCGCGAAATCGTCGACGTGCATGCCGCGCTTGATCGCTTCGTCGACGTACCCGAGGCCGTCGGCGAGCGTGAACGCGACCTCTTGCACCGCCGTCGAGCCGGCCTCGCGGATGTGGTAGCCGCTGATCGAGACCGGGTGGAAGCGCGGCGCGTGCTGCGTGCAGAACTCGATCATGTCGACGATGACCCGGACCGAGGGCACCGGCGGGGAGATCCATTCCTTCTGCGCGATGAACTCCTTGAGCATGTCGTTCTGGATCGTGCCGCCGAGGGCGTTCATCGGAATGCCGCGGCGCTCGGCGATCGCGAAGTACATCGCGAGGATGATGCTCGCCGAGCAGTTGACGGTCATCGAGGTCGTGACCTCGTCGAGTGCGATGCCGTCGAAGAGCGCCTCCATGTCCTCGATCGTCGAGACCGCGGTTCCCTCGCGACCGACCTCGCCGAGCGAACGCTCGTGGTCGGCGTCGTAGCCCATGAGGGTCGGCATATCGAAGGCCGTCGACAATCCGGTCTGCCCGCGCGCGAGCAGGAACTTGAACCGCTCGTTCGTGTCCTGCGGCGTGCCGAAGCCGGCGAACTGCCGCATCGTCCACGGGCGCCCGCGGTGCATGGTCGGGTAGACGCCGCGCGTGTACGGGAACTCGCCGGGGCGGCCGATCTCGGCCGCCGAGTCGCGGCCCGCGACGTCGTCGGCGGTGTAGCACTCCTTGATCTCCATGTCGGAGATCGTGGAGAAGCGGCGCGGCGCCTCGCTCGGGGTAGGGGCCAGCTTGGGTTGTGCGCTCATGGCGGTCTCCGTCGTGACGCGGGACGCTGTGCAGGTCACGGGCCGCGCGTCCGCTACGCGTTCACCGTCTTATCGCGTTCGGCTGGGCGAGTGCGAGCAGCGTTCTCAGGCGTCGGACGGCCGCGAGCCGCGGGGGCTCCGGACCGCGCGACGCCGGCGGCGGAAGTCGACGTCGATGACCTGCGATCGCGCCTCGCGGACGCGAGGCCGCGAGGCCGTACGGTGCGAGATCAGCTTGGACGCGACCGGCACCCACTCTTCCGGGACGAGGATGCGGATGGTGCCGAGACTCCCCGTCCGGACGGGGTCCATCTCGAAGCGCCGGTTCTCGAGCAGGCACGGGATGCCTTGATGCTCGAGGAATCCCTTGACTAGGTGCGCCTCGGGCTCGAATGCCGTGGCGTGACAGACTTTCCAGGGCATGACGGGGACGCTTGGTATAGATGATCGTCGCCCCCCTGCCAAGGCCGCGGCGGCTTGATAACGCACCGGAGTTTCGGTCTGCCGCGAGCGGTCTGCGTGCGGTGTCCGCGGCGCAGCCCGGACCGATCGACCAGCGACAGCGTCGCCATGCCGAACCCGCCGCCGGGCAGAAGATCAGGTTTGAGAGGATAGCATGCTGCCGCAGGCGGGCGGGTCGGGGA
>JANNPN010000295.1:0-6669 GCA_031400185.1 Polyangiaceae bacterium | reverse complement strand
GATCTCGAAGCGCTCATCCACATGATCGTGCCCGCGGACCATGTGCGTCACCGGATGTCCAAGCTCCGCGCTGAGCGCGCAGAAGGCCGCGAAGTCCTCGTAGCCGAACTGGCTGCCGCGCGCCGCGCGATTCGGCAGCTTCCGCCGTGCGCGGGGATGCGCGCGGCTCCAGACGAAGTCGGCGAGGCACGCGGGGTCGTTCCAGTCGCGCGTCGCGGCGAGCCGCGCGTGGAGATCGGCGAGCGGAAACCCGCCGTGCACCGCGAGCAGCCCGTCCGGAAAGAACAGTGCACGCGGCGCGTCCGCGACCATGCGGATGGCGAGCTTACCGGCGCGCACCATCCATTGATCCGCGAGGTGCGCGTTCAGCAGCTCCGAGAAGTGCGAGGGCGCCACGGTGGTCGTGAAACGGGTGCCGTCGTGACCGAGCGCCTCGTCGTGATTCCCCGTGATGAGGCAGATCGCCTCCGGACGCGCAAGCACGAGCTCGAAGACGCGGAGCACGGTCTCGAGACCGTATCCGCCGTCGTCGAAGAGATCGCCGAGCAGGACGATGCGCGCGTCTCCCGCCGCCTCGCGTGCCGTTTCACGCGCGATCAGCGCCAGCGCGCTCTCGAGCGCCAGGAGATCGCCGAGGAGGTCGCCGATGAACCAGAGCGGCTCGTCCGAGAGTGCTGCGAGCCGCACCGCGCGGTCCGCGCGGCCGACCCGCTGGTCGTCGAACAGCATCCGCACGCCGGACGCTGCGTCGAGTCGCGTCTCGAGTGCCTCCACCGTGTCGCGCATGCGCGCGCGGAGCGCGGCGGGCGCGAGCGCGGCCGCGATCCGCTCCCACTCGAGATCCTCGACGTCGACGACGGGTGGGACCGGCGGTGGAGCGGGAACCGCCGGAGTCGCGGTCGCGGCCGCAGCCGCAGGCGCGTCCGCCCGGTCGACCTCCGCCGCCGGGGCGTCCGCGACCTCATCGAACGGACACTCCGCCGTCGGGCCGTCCGCGACCTCATCGCACGGACACTCCGCCGCCGTGAGGCGTCCGCGCGCGTCCGCGGCCGGCGCAGGGAGCGCGGCCCGATCTTCGTCAGGCGTCATGCGCCGTGAGCGGCAGCTTGCTGATGCCTGTGGCGCTGCGGCCCGCCGCGATCACGTCGCCGTCGCGGAGCGCACGCCCCGTCGTGAGAGGGGCACCGTTGACGAGCGTCTCGTTGACGGTCGCCGGCGCGGGGGTCACCATCCATTGTCCGTCGGCGCGGCGCTCGATCGTGCATTGCGTGACGTCCCAGAACTCGGCCTCCGGTCCGAACGCGCGCAACACGGCTTTGCCGATGGGGGTCCGGACGCCGATCCGCAACGCGGCGCCGCCGGGAGAGACGAGCAGGATCCGGCTGGACGTGAGCGCCGCGCCGGAAGCCGCTGCGCTTGCGGTCGGCGCCGCTGCCATCGAGGTCGGCGCCGCTGCTATCGCGGTCGGCGCCGCCGAGGTCGTCGGGCGGCGCGCCGCCGCGACCGCCTCGCCGCCGCGGCCGGCGAGCACGGCGCGCACTGCCACCGCCGACGGCCGTAGCGCGGGGTCCGGTGCCAGACAGCGGTGCAGCATCGTGCTCACCACGCCATTGCTCGCGGGGCCCGGCATGACGCCGAGGAGCGCCGGCGGCGCGACGTCGTACGCGCGCACGCGCCGCGCGTACTCCGCCTGTTCCTCGTGCCAGTACGGGTGCACGCCCGTGAGGAGCTCGCACAGGATGAGTCCGCACGTGAACACGTCGGAGGCGGGAATCGGCACCGCCCCGCGCGTCAGGTGCTCCGGGGATCGGTAGTTGTCGGTGCCGACGTATCCCTGGTGGCCGTGCCACGGCGCGCGTCGATCGGTTAGGACGGAGAAGTCCATGTCGATCAGCTTCAGCTGATAGCCGGAGCCGAGCGCGTCGTCCTTCAGCAGATACGCATTTGCGGGCTTCAGATCCGCGTGCACGATCCTTGCGTCATGGAGCGCGGCGATCCCCGCCATGAACACCTTCGCCCAGGTCACGTGTCGCGCCCACACCGCCTGATCAGCGGCGGGCGCGACTGCGGTCCGGCGGTGGGTCTCCCGCTCCTCGTCCAGGATGTGCTCGATGTCGCGGCCGTTCTCGACGAATTCGTACGCCGCGAAATACGTGGGCCCGCCCCAGCGCTCCTCGAACGTCTCGATGAGACGCACCGCGAAGTGGGCCGCCTTCCCGTCGCGTACGCGGCGTGCCAGCTCGCGCTGGTAGGCGACGAACGGCGCGTACCAGACGATTGCCGGCGACGGTGATTTGTATTGCTTCAGGAACACCCGCTCGCCGCTCGCCGACTCGGCGCCGTAGGAGATGGCCATCATCCCGGACCCGATGACCTTCGTCACGCGATAGCCGTGGATCGCGTCGCCGACCCGCAGTTTCTTCGCCATAGGGGGTGCGTTCGTGCGACGCGATCAGAGCGCGATGGTCTCCGCGGACCGCGACACGCTCGCCGCGAGTTGCTTCAGCGTGGTCCGGAAGTTCGCGGGATCGCCGGTGAACTTCTGCAAGGCCTCCTGGGGGCTCAGGCCTTCGTACTCGACCGCCTCCCACTCGCTCTTGTCGATCTGGCTCAGGCGATCGTACCCCTCGAAGTTCGGTGCGAAGAGACTGAGGATGATGCGGTTCGCCATCACGACGTTGGCGACGTCCTGCAAGGACCCGCCCTTCGCCTCCTGGATGCTCATCGTTTCCTTGAACGACGCATCCGTGAAGACGACGACGATCCGGGCCGCGTCGCTCCGGTACCGCCACTTGTCGGGATCCGGCGACTGCGTGCCTTTCGGCGAGGCTTCCATGGTCGACACCTTGTAGAGCGCATCGAGCAGCGACTCGGGCTCGTCGCCGCCGCCCTCCGCGCGGAGTGCCGCGAGCTGGGCCTTCAGCGCGGCAGCATCGGCGACGAACGGATGATTCTCGAGCCACTGCACGCCCTCGGACGCGGCGGCCTCGATGTCGCGATACCCGACGACCTTGCCGCGCCAGTCACGCACGGGAGGCGCATTGTTCGCGTCGCCCGTGCTGAGGGAGTCGACGAACGCCTCGATGTTCTTCCGCAGCGCATCGATGATCGGCGCCATGCTGCCGCTCACGTCGATCAGGAAGACGACGTCGGCGACGCACTTCGTCTTCGCGCGCGCCTGCGGCGCCGCGGTCGGCGCGGCCGGCTCGGTCGGTGCCGTAGGCACCGCCGGCGCATCGACCTCGGGCGCGGACAGCCCCGCAGGCGCAGACAGCCCCGCGGGGCGCGCGAATGCGTCGGCGTCGCCGGCGGACGGTGTGGACGGCTCGCCGGGGGTCGCCGTCTCGTCCAGCAGAGGAGCTCCAGGGTCCGAATGATCGCTCGTCATTGTTCGCTCCGATCTTGGTAGGGATGCGCGCGCACGCGCGCATCCGCCTTCACCACATTCCATGCCAGATGCCTCCCGGGACGGGACCGCGGTTTTGTGCGAAAAACCCACGACGCGCACGGGCGGGCGCGCGTCGTTTGCAGTTGCTACTCCGCAGCCGTGTACATTCGAGCACCGCCCGCAGTCGCGCCGCCGGCGGCCGCATCCTTCCGCTCGAGGATGCGGAGCAGCGCCCGCGCGTTGCTGATCGCGTTCCCGTCCCGATCGTTGTTGAAGTAGGCCCAGACCCGGGTGGCGCCGCTCGCGACGATGCGGTCGGCCCACGCCGTGAGCTCGGCGCGCGTGTAGTCGTGACGGTACCAGCGCGCGACGCCGTGGAAGCGGACGTAGATCTCCTCGGCGGTCTTCACGAGATCGTCCGGCAGCCGCGGCGCGCTCGACGCACAAAAGATGATGCCGTGGGCGCGGAAGGCGTCGAACACGCGCGCGTTCCACCAGCTCGGGAGCGACCACGCGTCACGCCCCGCGGGTGAGGTGCGCCCGCACCAGGTCGGCGACGGCTGCCGGCGCTTCCGCGGTCAGGTCGTGGCCCGCGTCCGGGACGACCACGAAACCCGCCTGCGGGAGGGCTGCGGCGAGACGCTCCTGCTCGCGTGCGGGCAAGAGCGCGTCACGTGCCCCGGCGACCACGAGCGTCGCGGCGCCGACGTCGCGGAGACGCGGGCCGACGTCGTGGAGCGCCGCGGCCGCCAGGTGGGCCGCGAGCCCGAGGTGCGACGCCGGCCGCGCCGCCGCACGCGCGCGGATGCGCGCGACCTCGTCCGGGTGGCGCGCGCGAAACTCGGTCGACAGCACGTGCGTAGCAAGGCACGCCTCCGCCGCGCGCGGCGGCTGCAGGAGGCAGCGCGCCAACGCGAGGCCGCGGCGCCATCCCCCGGGATGCACGGCGAGCCCCCGAACGGGTGTGGAGGCCAGGATCAGCCGTCCAACCCGCGCGGGCGCGTCGATCGCGAGCCACGACGCGACCATGCCCCCCAAAGACGAGCCGCAGACGTCCGCGCGCGCGATGGCGAGCGCATCGAGAAGGGCCACCGCGTCGGCCGCCATCGTACGCGTGGTCGTCGCGAGCGGCGCCGCGCTCGAGCACCCCGACCCACGCGCGTCGAAGGCGACGACCCGCGCCGCGCTCGCGAGCGTCTCCGCGAACGATCCCCAGGACACGAGCGACCCCCCGAGCGGACGGACGAGCAGGAGTGGCGTACCCTCTCCCTGCACCGCGACCGACATGTGACCGCCGTCCGCGAGGCGCACCTCGGTCATCGCGCCGCGTCCCGCGCCAGATCGTCGAGCGCGCGTTGCATCTGCGCGCGCACGGTCTCGCGGACGACGTCCGGATCGTCGTCGAGCCCGACCGCGACGGGAGGCAGCACGCGCAGGCGGATCGGAAACGGCAACGGCAGATAGGGAATCCACGGGCCGATCGCGAGCCCCCACGGCAGGGCGAGGGCGACGGGAAACCGTTCCAGCCGTCCCCAGCGATGCAGATCGAGCCAGCGCGCGATCGCGGCGCCGTCGGTGAGGATATACGCGCTCCGGTGTGCTCCGTACGTGACGATCGGGACGATGGGCACCTGCGCCCGTTGCGCCACGCGCACGAACCCCGTGCGCGCGCCGAGCACGATGCGATCGCGGAGCCGCGAGGGACGATAGGCCTCGAGATCGCCGCCCGGATACACCAGCACTTGCGCGCCGGTCGCGAGCGCGTGCGCCGCGTTGCCGGGGGACGCGCGGATTCCGCCGAACGCCTGCAGCAGGCGGCCGAGCGGCACGAGCTGGCGCATGGCGAAGTCGTGCGCGAGCGCGTAGAGCGGCGCGTCGGGGCTCAGCACCTCCCACAACGTCCCGAGCGTACAGAGGAGATCGGGACCGAAGATCCCGCCGTTGTGGTTCGCGACGAAGAGCGCCGCTCCCCGCGGGACATGCTCGAGTCCGTCGCGGTGGAGGCGGAGGTAGTACGCGTTGATGCCGTGAATCAGCGGAAGGACGCTCCGAATGAGGCTCGGGTCGCGGGCGTCGAGCCGATCGGCATCGAAGGTCACGTCACGAGGTTAGTGGCGCGACGGTTTGGGAGAAAGCTCGCGCGCCGATTTCGACGGTTCATCGCGCGCGCGCCTGGGACGAAGCGCGGCGCGTCCGTCCGTCCGGCGACGACGACGTCCGTCCCCGGACGCGACCACGAGAAAGACGACGTGGGCGAGCCCGCGCCACCTCGGCGCAGGCTCGCCACGCGTCACGCGCTCCTCAGCCCATGCGATGCAGCGCGCAGAGCTTGTTGCCGGACGGATCGCGGAGATACGCGAGGTACATCTTGCCCATGCCGCCCTCGCGAACGCCCGGCGGCTCCTCGCAGGTCGTCCCGCCGTTGGCGACGCCGGCAGCGTGCCACTTGTCGACGGTCGCCGGGTCGGCAGCAGCGAAGCCGATCGTGCCGCCGTTCGCGGCGCTGGCCGCGGCGCCGTTGATGGGCGCCGTCACGGCGAAGACGCCGGCCGGCGAAAGATAGAAGAGGCGCCCCTTGTCGTCGGTGACGGCGGGACCGAGGCCGAGCGTACCGAGCACGGCGTCGTAGAACTTCTGGGATGCGGCGATGTCGTTGGCGCCGACCATGATGTGGCTGAACATGTATGTGTCTCCTCCTGTGGGGAGCGATAGAGCAGCCCGGAGGCGATCCTTCAACCCCGGTCGAGCAACGCCGACGGAACCCTACGGGGGGTCCGAGTTTGCTTTCGTCGGCACCGGCACCTCGACGAGGATCAGCGTCGTTGCCTCCCCGCATCCGGGATCGTCGCGGATTTCGGACAGGCTGCGCGCGGCGGGGATGGGCGTTCCGTCCTGCACCATGCCCTCGAGGTGGAGGCCCAACGCTTCCGCCGCCAGCGTGCGCGCGGCGGCCAGCGTCTTTCCCGTGATGACACAGCCGGGCAGGTCCGGAAAACGGACGCCATACTCCGACGTTGGCGACTTGATGACGACGCCGACGAAACGCGTGCCGATCATCGGGTGATCGTCGCGCCCCCACGCGGCTTGGTCAACAGCAGCACCTCGACGACCCGGGGCCGCCCTAGACCGGGAGCGAGCGGCCGGCTGTCCCGAGTAGCTCGGCCACGTTCCTACGGGGAGGGCCTCAGTGTGATTCTCGCGCGGCGGAGCACGCGGAAGCGGTGGCAGCAGGCGGGCGAGCCGGGGATGGCTTCTACGGTCGCCGGGTTCCTGGTGCCCAG
>JANNPN010000294.1:0-12590 GCA_031400185.1 Polyangiaceae bacterium | reverse complement strand
TCAGTGTGCGCGCCAAGCGGAGGGGAACTCGTCGCGACTGTCGCCGCCGCATGCGCCATCTCGACGACGGGACCCGGCATTCGCTCGGGCCCGGACAGCGGATGCTCGAGTCGACGTTGCCGGTCGTCGTGATGAAGATGTCCGCCGTCGACACGACGTCCTCGAGCGGCTTCACCTCATAGCCTTCCATCGCCGCCTGCAAGGCGCAGATCGGATCGATCTCGCCGACGACGACGCGGCAGCCCTGGCCGCGCAGCGCCTGGGCGCTGCCCTTGCCGACCTCGCCGTAGCCGGCGACGAACGCGACCTTGCCGCCGAGCATTACGTCGGTCGCGCGGCAGATGCCGTCGACGAGCGAGTGGCGGCAGCCGTAGATGTTGTCGAATTTGCTCTTGGTGACGGAGTCGTTGACGTTGATCGCGGGGAAGAGCAGCGTCCCGGCTTCCTGCATCTGGTAGAGCCGGTGCACGCCGGTCGTGGTCTCCTCACTGACGCCGCGAAGGCTGCTCGCGATCCGAGTCCACTGGCCCTTGTCCTGCTTCTGCACCTTGCGGAGCAGGTCGAGGATTACGCCCCACTCCTCGGGGTCCTTGTCCGGATTGAACGCCGGGATCGCACCTGCCTTTTCGAACTCGAGGCCCTTGTGCACGACGAGGGTCGCGTCACCGCCGTCGTCGACGATGAGATTGGGGCCGCTCCCGTCGGGCCAGAGGAGCGCCTCGTTGGTGCACCACCAGTACTCCTCGAGCGTCTCGCCCTTCCAGGCGAAGACCGGCGTGCCGCGCGGATCGTCGACGGTGCCGCCGCTCTCGGGCCGGCCGACGACGACGACGACGGCGGACGCCGCGTGGTCCTGGGTCGAGAAGATGTTGCACGACACCCAGCGCACGTCCGCGCCGAGGTCGACGAGCGTCTCGATGAGGACGGCGGTCTGAATCGTCATGTGGAGGCTGCCCATGATCTTGGCGCCTGCGAGCGGGTTTTTGCCCTCGTAGCGCGCGCGGAGCGCCATGAGGCCAGGCATCTCTTGTTCTGCAAGCCGCATCTCGCGGCGACCGAACTCCGCGAGCGACAGATCGGCGACCTTGAACGGGACGCGGCCGTTCCGGGCGGCGTCGCTGAACGCAGTCGTGGGTTTGGTGGCAGGCATGCTCATCGTAATTCTCCTTCGTCAGCTGTCGTTGGGGATGGAGCTTGGCGCGCGCCGTTTCGAGAACGGGCACGGGCGGTCGTGGACTTGCGTGTAGCGGCAACGGCGAAGAGCGTCGGGCCTTGCGCGGTCGGGTCGGGTGGCAGCGGACGGAACCGGCAGGCCTCGAACCCGGCGTCGGCGAGACGGCGGGTGATCTCGGCTTCCGAGAAGCCGAGCCAGACGTGGCCCATCTGCTGGCGATACGCCTCGCGGTCGTGCGGCATCATGTCGGCGACGAGCAGGCGCCCGCCCGGACGCAGTACGCGGGCGGCTTCGGCGAGGGCGCGCTCCGGCGCCGGAAGGTGGTGGAGCACGAGCACGCACGTCGCGGCGTCGAGTGCACCGTCCGGAATCGGCAGCGACTCGAGTGCGCCGCGCCGGACCTCGACATTGGCGAGCGCGCGAACCCGGCGCTTCGCGGCCTGCAGCATCGCCGCCGACTCGTCGACGGCGATCACCTGGCGCACCCACGGCGCCAGCGCTTCGGCGACCTGCCCGGTGCCGCAGCCGAGGTCGCCGACCGTCGACTCGGGGTCGAGCATCCCGAGGAGCGCCGCGAAATGGAAGGCGCCACCGAAGAGCTCGCCGCGGAGCTTGTCCCATTGCCCCGCCGACGTCGTGAAAAACTGCTGCGACTTCGAACGCCGCTCGGCGAGCACACGCTCGAGCCGCCGCCCGTCTTGGAGCGCGCTCGCCGTGTCGGTGATCTGCTCGCGGACCACCTCCCACACGCGCTGGCCGGCCGGGTCCATGGCATCGCGCATGCCGCGGTAGAGCCGGCTCGTACCCTCGGCGCGCGCGTTCACCCATCCGCCGTCGGCGAGCGCCTTGAGATGCCGGCTCACCGTCGACTGCGGAAGCTGCATGACGGTGCAGAGCTCCTGCACCGTGAGCTCCTGGCGCTCGAGCAGCAGGAGGATGCGGCTTCGCGTGAGATCCCCGAGGACGGGGAGGTGCGCAAAGACCGTGGGAACCGAGGGCGCGAGCATGTCAATCCGTTCAGCCGGATTGATGGATACATGCGACCTGGGGACGCGTCAACCCATCAAATCGTGCGCGGGAACGGAACGGAGCGGAGCGGGTTCAGCGCGGGGCGGCGGCGCGGGCGTCGCGGAGCATCCCGACCAGCACCTTGCGAGCCTGCTCGCTCGAGCGGACCTCGGTCGGGAAGTTGATGCGCACGCCCTGCAACCGATCGCCCAGGCGCGCCCGCACGCGAAAGCCCATGCGGTCGACGCTGGTCATGGTTGCGCTCTCCGCGGCGACGCCGGCGTAGTGCTGGCAGTACGTGACGAGCGCGTCGGCGTGATCGGCGTTCATGTGCCCGACGATGGCGTCCTCGACGTCGACCAGCGGGTCGGGCGCCGCCGCCCCGTACTCGCCCGCGTCGACCCAACCCATCGCCCCGAACCCGGCCACGTAGTACAGGTCGACGACCGTCATCCGGTAGAAGGCGAAGTCGTCGAATTCCACCCAGTGACGCGCGTTTGGATGGCGCGCCAGGTAGTCGTCGCGCACGCCGGCGCCGTCGTCGAGGCGGCGGACCTCGCCGATGAGCGTCGCCCGCGACCCCGCCAACGGATCCTCCGTCCATCCCGGCTGCGCGACGAGCAGGCTCGCGCGCGGATCGGCGGTGAGGTTCTGCGTATGCATCGCCATCGAGCTGATGAGGAAGGTTGGACTGCCACCGGCGTCGAGCCCATAGGGCATGACCGACGCGAACGGGAAGCCGCTGCGCTTTCGGGAGTGGGTCGCGAGCGAGCCGGTGCGCGCGACGTGGAGCAGCGTTCGCACCCGCTCGGCGAACGGCGGCTCGGGAACCGGCGGGGTCGCCGACGGCGGTGCGGCGTGTTGCGGACGCGACTCCAGAGGAATCTCCGACTACTGCGTGACGCGGATTTCGAACTCCCGGTTCTTGGTCGCACCCTGACCTGCGCCGCCGTCCAACGTGATCTTGACGTGGTAGCGGCCGAGCGGATGCTCGCCCTTCGCGGGCGGGATGTGGAACTCGTACCGGGTCGGCTTGGTGTTGTGGATGTCCTGCTGCTGGTCGGCGATGACTTGCCCGCTCGGATCCTTCCACGTGGCGGCGAGCTTCCCTTTGCCGGTTCCCTCGACTGCGATCGACGCGTAGATCGTACTGGTCGGCGCGAAAGTCTCGCGGGCTGAACGTGCCTCGTTGTGCTCATCGACCTCGTGCGTGAGATCGACCAGCACGATCTTCAGCGGCTCGGTCGGCGTGCTGGTGCACCCGGCCACGGCCACCAACAACCCGAGCACCCACCCAGCGGCATTCCTGCGAAGCGACCTGATCATGAGCGACCCCCTTTGTGCGTCCGCGCCTTATGTCACGAAAGGAACGGCGCCGAAAAGGGCGGCGCGCCCGTTGTCGTACCGGAGTCCGGGGGATAAGTTCGTTCCATGAGCTATGAACAGATCAAGATTCGCCGCACGTGCGAGGCGATCCAGATTCCGCATGGCAACACGGTGACGATCGAGGAGGGCACGCTCGCGATCATTACCCAGGCCCTCGGCGACACCTACACCCTGCAGGTGCCGGCGATGGGTGGCTTGTTCCGCATCCAGGATCGCGATGCCGACGCCCTCGGCAAGGAGCCGCGGCGCGTGGAGACGGCCGCCGAGGCCAGCGCCGACGGGCGGGTCAGCGAGGGCGCCGTGTGGGAGGCCCTCAAGAACGTGTACGATCCGGAGATCCCCGTAAACATCGTGGACCTTGGGCTCGTCTACGATCTCACCATCGCCGAGGGGACGGCGGGCGGCAGCACAGTCGACGTGCAGATGACGCTCACGGCGCAGGGCTGCGGTATGGGCCCATCGATCGCGATGGACGCCCAGCGCCGCATCGAGGCGCTCCCGGGCGTTGCCGAGGCGCACGTACAGGTGGTGTGGGATCCACCGTGGAATCCCAACATGATTTCTCCCGAGGGGAAATCCCGCCTCGGCATGGCCTAACGGAGGAAGCCCTCGAAAACGCGGAGAGAGGTCCCGCGCGGTGGTTGCCTATGGCCGGCACCGGGCGCAGCATGACGCGGATGCCGGGGGCCGAGGTCGACGTCGCGAAGTGCCGTCGTTGGTTCCGGCGTAACCGCGCGCGTTCGCGCGCGTGGTTCGACCTCCTCACGGCGGAAGCCTACGGGGCGCAGCCGATTGCGCTGCGCCATCCGCTCGTATTCTACGAAGGCCACGTCGCGGCCTTCAACGTCAACACGCTGGTGAAGCTCGGCTTCGGGCGCGCTGGCGTTGATGCCCAGCTCGAGGATCTCTTCGAGCGCGGCATCGATCCCGACGAGGACTCTGCCGACGCCGGCCACTCGCAGCGCGCCTGGCCGACACGTGGCCGCGTCCTCGAGTTTGCCGCCGCTGCGGATCGCCTCGTCGAGGCCGCGTTCGACGACGAGCGGTTGCTGGCTGCGGACGATCCCGTGCTTCGCCGCGGGCTCGCGCTCCACACGATCCTGGAGCACGAGGCCATGCATCACGAGACGCTGCTCTACATGTTCCATCGCCTGCCGAGCACGGCGAAGCATCGTCCCGCGGGGTACCGCGTGGTGTTCGGCGAAGACCCGCCGCCGGCGATGGTCGAGATCCCGGCGGGACGCGCGACGCTCGGCGCCGACGCGGCGAGCGTCGCGTTCGCCTGGGACAACGAGCTCGACGCGCATGACGTCGACGTCGCGGCGTTCGCGATCGACGTCCACGACGTCACCAATCGCGAGTACCTGGAGTTCGTCGAAGCCGGCGGGTACGCCGACGCGTCGCTCTGGACTCCGGAGAATTGGGCGTGGCGGGAACGCGTCGGGCTCGAGCACCCTGGCTTCTGGCTGCGTCGCGCCGGCCGCTGGTGGTGGCGCGCGCTCTTCCAGGAGGTGCCGCTGCCGCTCGCGTGGCCGGTCTACGTGAGCCACGCCGAAGCGGACGCCTTCACGCGTTGGAAAGGGAAGCGCTTGCCGAGCGAGGCCGAGTACCATCGCGCCGCGTTCGGGGCTCCCGCGGGCGAGCGGTCCGCGCCGTGGGGCGAGGGTGCGCCGCGCACGGCGCACGGCAACTTCGGGCTCCAGCATTGGGATCCGGTCCCCGTTGGCTCGCATCCTGCCGGCGCGAGCGCGTTCGGCGTCCATGATCTCGTCGGCAACGGCTGGGAATGGACATCGACGGTGTTCACGCCGTTTCCCGGGTTCGTCCCGACACCATCCTACCCGCGCTACTCGGCGGATTTCTTCGATGGAGGGCACTACGTCATGAAGGGAGCTTCCCCCGCGACTGCACCCGAGCTCGTTCGGCGCAGCTGGCGTAATTGGTTCCGGCCGCGTTATCCGTATCCCTACGCCACCTTCCGGGGTGTGCTCTCATGAGCTCGGCCGCGGAACGGCGGCGCGCCGCGCCGCGCGAGGCCGATGCCGAGGACGCCCGTCGTGAGTTCGCCGCGGACGTGCATCGCGATCTCCAGCTCCGGCCGCGTCAGCTGCAGTCGAAGTATTTCTATGATGCGCTCGGCTCGCAGCTCTTCGAGGCGATCTGTCAGCTGCCCTGGTATCGCATTCCGACCGCCGAGCGGACGTTGCTCGCGCAGCACGCGGAAACGATCGGAGCGCTGCTGCCTGACCTCACGACCCTCGTCGAGCTCGGGTGTGGGAGCGGCGCGAAGCTCGCGCTCCTCGTCGAGAGCATGCGCACGCGTCCGATGCTGGTACGCCTGATCGACATCTCGCCGACGGCGCTCGAGCTCTCGGCGCGAACGCTCGGCCGGTTGTCGGACGTCTCCGTGGTCGGTCATCGGGCGCCCTTCGGGCCAGGGCTCCGCGACGCGGTGGCGCGCCGCCCGGCGCAGGGCTCGATGCTCGTCGTGTTCCTCGGCTCGAACATCGGCAATTTCCATGATGCCGCCGCGGCTGCGTTCTTGCGTGAGGTGCGCGAAACGCTGCGACCGGGTGACGGCTTCCTCCTCGGCGCCGACCTCGTGAAGCCCGAGTCGGAGCTCCTGCTCGCGTACGGGGATCCCGTCGGCGTCACGGCGGCCTTCAACAAAAACCTGCTCGAGCGCATCAACCGCGAGCTCGGCGGCGACTTCGATCTCGCGGCGTTCGATCACGTTCCGCGCTGGAACCCCACGGCGTCGCGCATCGAGTCGCATCTGGTGAGCCGCCGTGATCAGGTGGTGCGGATCACTGCCGCCGACCTCACGCTCCCGTTCCCCCGCGGGGAATCGATCTGGACCGAGAGCTCCTACAAGTACGAGGCGAACGAGGTCATGGACATGGGCCGCGCGGCGGGCTTCCGGTGTCGCGGGCAGTGGATCGAGCCTAGGGCCCGCTTCGCGCTCACGCTGTTCTCCGGCTGAGCCCAGACATTTTCCGGCCCGTCGTGTCGTGGGCGCTTCGCCGCGGGCGCAGGGCCGCGTGGGCTACACGAAGGCTGAAAAGATCGAGTCGGCGAGGAGGAGGCCGCGCTCGCTGAGCGCGAGGCGGCCGGCTCGGTCTTCGAGCAGGCCTTCGGAGCGGAACGTCAGGACCTCGGGGTGCACGCTCTCGAGGGTCTGTCCGAAGCGATGCGCGAACGTCGCCGGGTCTACGCCGTGCGACTCGCGGAGGCCGAGGAACAGGAACTCCGCGGCGGCCGTGTCGAAAGAGAGCTCCTCGGCGCTCGCGGTCGCGTCGCCACTGGCGACGGCGTCGATGTAGCGCTCGGGGATGCGCTCGTTGGACCAGCGCCGGCCCCAGCCGGGAAGGTGCGCGTACGAATGCGCGCCGGCGCCGAGACCGAGGTAGTCGACGCCGCGCCAGTAGCTCTGGTTGTGACGCGCATGGTGGCCGGGTCGGGCGAAGTTCGAGATCTCGTATTGCGCGTAGCCGGCGGCGCCGAGCGTTGCGCGCACATGCTGGTACATCCAGAGCTCGTCCTCGTCGTCGAGCGGACGGAGCGCGCCGCGCCCGCGCAGCGTGTGGAACGGCGTGCCGGGCTCGTAGGTGAGGTTGTACGCGGAGACGTGCTCGGGGGCCCAGCGCACGACCTCGGCGACATCGGCGTCCCAGTCACCGCGGCTTTCGCCCGGCACCGCGAAGATCAGGTCGAGGTTCAGGTCGTCGAAGCCGGCGGCGCGGGCGGCGGCGATCGCCGCGCGCGCGTCATCGGGACCGTGGACGCGTCCGAGCGTCGCGAGGAGCTCCGGCTGGAACGATTGGATACCGAAGGACAGCCGATTCACGCCGGCCGAGCGAAACCCGGCGAGCCGCGTTCGCTCGACGGTGCCTGGATTGGCTTCGAGCGTGATCTCGACGTCGGCGGCGACCGGGCAGGCGGCCGCGATGCCATCGAGCAACCGGCCGATCGTCGCGGGCTGGGAGAGCGACGGGGTGCCGCCGCCGAAGAAGATCGTTGCGACGGCCGCGCCGGCGAAGGGCGGCTCCGCGACGTGCCGTCGCAGCTCGTCCAGAAGTGCCGCCGCGTACGTTTCCTCGGGCCACGTCGTCGCGGCGTACGAGTTGAAATCGCAGTACGGGCACTTCGCCTGGCAGTAGGGGATGTGGACGTAGAGTGAAAAGCGGCCGGGGCTCGTCACGTGAGGCTCGCGAGTGCGGCCGGCAGGTCGAGGATCGACGCGATCGCGACGTCGAACGCGCGCTCGCCGTCGGCGAGCTCCGCCGGATCCGTGTCCGTGACCAGTACCGTGCGCATGCCGAGCGCGCGCGCCGTGGCGAGGTTGTCGACCCGATCGTCGACGAAGACGCAGTTGCCCGCGACCGTGCCGATCCCGGCGAGCACGGTCGCGAAGGCGGCGGGCTCGGGTTTCGGCACGTAGGCGACGCATTCGAGGCTGAATACGTCGGTGAAGTGCAGACGCACGTCGAGGCGGGCGAGTACGCGCTCGGCGTGCGCCGCCGAGCCGTTGGTGAAGATCACCTTGCGGTGTGGCAGCGCCGCGAGCATCGCGCCGAGCGCCGGGTCGGGCTCGAGGAGCTCCTCGATCGCGATTGCGTGCACCGCTTCCAGGTAGTCGGCGGGCGCGATTGCGTGGTGCAGCATCAGGCCGTTCAGGGTCGTCCCGTGCGCGTCGCGGTATCGAGCGCGGAGCGCGCCCGCGACGTCGGGCTCCATGCCGAGCCGCTCGATCATGAAGCGGTTGATGAGAACGTCGACGCGATCCACCACCCCCCGACTCGGCGGATACAGCGTGTTGTCGAGGTCACAGATGAGATGGGTGAGCGCCACGACTCCTTACGCCGCAGAGCGGCGGCGCGCCGTCTGATACTTCCGCATGACTGCGGTCACGACGCCGCGGATCTCGACGTCGCTCGCACGCGCGAGGATGGGCGCCAAGCTGTCGTTCGCGGGTTGGAGACGCACCATGCCGGCCTTCTCGCGATAGAAGCGCTTCACCGTCGCCTCTCCGCGGACGAGCGCGACCACCATGTCGCCGTTGTCGGCTTGATTGCGCGCCTGCACCACGACGAAGTCGCCGTCGAGGATGCCCTCGAGGATCATCGACGTGCCTTTGACCCGGAGCACGAAGGTCTCGCCGCGCCCGACGAGCTCTTCCGGGACGGCGATCGTATCGGGCTGCTCGATCGGCTCGATCGGCACGCCGGCCGCGACCCGGCCGACGAGCGGCAGCTCGATCGCGCCGGCGCGACGCTGCTGGGGCACGACCTCGAGCGCGCGGCTGCGGTTCCACTTGCGGCGGATCATCCCTTTCCGCTCGAGGTTCGTGAGGTGCTTGTGGATGGTGGCGAGCGAGCTCAACCCGAAATGCTGGCCGATCTCTTCGAGCGTCGGCGCGTAGCCCGCTTTGCCGATGTACGAGTCGAGGTAGTCGACCAACTCCTTCTGCCGCTTCGTCAACATTGGTCCCGTCATGCGCCTCGCACCTCCTCGTCGCGGCGCGCATTGTAAGCGAAAGGAAAGCGAAGTCAATGCGAAACTCGGCGCTGATAGCGCGCGACGGCGCGGTTGTGCTCCGTGAGCGTCGTCGAGAACTCGTGCGAGCCGTCGTTCCGCGACACGAAATAGAGTGCCGGAGAGTCGGCAGGCGCCAAGACCGCGTCGATCGCGGCGAGCCCAGGGTTGGCGATGGGACCCGGCGGCAGCCCGGGGATGACGTACGTGTTGTACGGCGACGGTCGCGTGAGGTCGGCGCGCCTCAGGTCGCCGTCGAAGTCGGGGATGCCGTAGATCACGGTCGGGTCGCTCTGCAGCGGCATGCCGAGGCGCAGGCGGTTCGCGAAGACGGCGGCGATCACCGGCCGCTCGTCGGGCTTGCCGGTTTCCTTCTCGACGATCGAGGCGAGGGTCACCACCTGGTTCACGGTGAGCTGTCGCACCGAGGCCCGCGCCCAGCGGTCGGCGTCGAAGCGCTCGTGGAAGCGGTGCACCATGGTCTCCAGAACCTCGCTCGCGCTGACCGTCGGTGCGAAACGATACGTGTCGGGGAAGAGAAAGCCTTCGAGCTGCGGTCCCGGCACGCCGGTCGTCGCCAGGAAGTCGGCATCGGCGGCGAGGCAGCGGACGTCCTCGACCGTGCCGATGCCGCGGGCGGCGAGCAGGGTCGCGATCTCCCGTACCGAGAGTCCCTCCGGGATCGTGATTTCGATCGGCGGCACGCCGTCGGCGAGCCGCGCGAGGATGTGCGGGATCTCGGTCGCGGCTTCGAAGCGGTAGGTGCCGGGTTGGATGACGCGATCGCGATCAGCGTAGCGAGCCCAGAGCCGGAAGATGAGGGCGCTCCGCACGACCCCGGCAGCCTCCAGGCGGCGGCCGATCTCGGCGACCCCGTCGCCTTCGCGAACCACGATCGCGGCGCCGCTCATGGGAAGCGTGGGCGCGGTCGTGAGGTACATCGATACGGCCACCGCGAGCACACCGACGAGCGTGGCGACCGCGAGGGTGGTGACGAGGAGCCGTCTCATGCCGAGGAAACGCGCGCGACCCTAACAGCGCGATTCCGTACCCGCAACGCGCTGTGATCTTCTGTAGCTTCGTGCATTGCACTCGGCTTGACAACCCGCACACTCGTTGGCAGGGTCGCCCGCGCGTCGCGTTTCCCCTGGAAGCGTCTCCGAGTCGAAGCGGATGGACGGCCAACGAATTTCGACATCGCCGCATGGACGATCAGGGCTGCTCGCAGCGTTGCTGACGCTGGTCCTGTTGAGCTTCGTACCGGAGACGCTGGCGTCGGGCGATCTCCGTGCCGAGGCCCAGGGGAAGCGCCGCGGCGTCGGGCCGAGCACTTCGACGGTCCCCGGTGACGACGGTGCGAAGATCCGTCATCTGGTGAGCGAAGGCGAGACCTTCGCGGCCATCCTCGCCGAGCACGGGCTCGCTGCGGCCGAGGTGAAGGCATGGGAGCAGGCGGCTGCGGCGGCGTTCGATCTCGACGACGTCCACGTCGCGCACGCGATCGAGCTCACTTTCGCGAAGGACCAGGGCCGGCTCATGGGCCTGGAATACGAGATCGACCCGCACTCGGTGTTGAGCATGCGGCTCGTGCATGGCCAGATCCAAGCGCGCTTGAAGGCCATGCCGCAGCTTGCGGCCGTGCGCGGCGTCACCGGCCGCGTCCAGGCGAGCCTCGCCACCTCGGCGTCGGCCGCCGGCGTCCCCGTCCGCATGATCTCCGAGCTCGCCGATCTCTTCGGGTGGGAGATCGACCTCCAGCAGGACGTTCACCCCGGTGACGAATTCCGGCTCCTCTACGCCGAGCTCACCGACGACGACGGGGGCGCGCCCCGGCCCGGCGACATCCTCGCCGCCGAGATCACCAGCGGTGGCCGGACGCTCACCGCAATCCGCTTCGAGAATGCCGAGGGCGAGACCGAATACTACGACCTCGACGGGCGTGCGCTCGGACGGCAGTTCCTCAAGTACCCGGTCGAGTACCGGAAGATCACATCGAACTACACCGGGGCCCGCTTCCATCCGGTGCTGCGACGCATCCGTCCGCACCGCGGGGTCGACTTCTCGGCGCCCGCCGGCACGCCGGTTCACGCCGTCGCCTCGGGCGTCGTCACGTTCGCGGGACGCAGCGGCCACTACGGAAACCACATCGAGATCGAGCACCCAAATCCGTACTCGACGTCGTACTCGCACCTCAAAGGGTTCGTCCGCGGTCTGCGCGTCGGCTCGGCAGTGCGAAAAGGCCAGGTGATCGGGTACGTCGGCAGCAGCGGCATGGCGACCGGGCCGCACCTCCATTTCATGCTTTTCCGGAACGGCGAGTACGTCGACCCGCTCACCGTGAAGCTTCCCGCCGACGAGCAGATCTCCGGCTCGCGTTGGAAGCGCTTTGCGACGCTCCGGAGCGACCTCGTCGCACGGCTCGCGAACCTCGGAAGCTCGGTCGAGCTGCGCTCGCTGTCGCTCTCGCCCGTATCGCTCCTCGACATCCTGCGTCCGCACGCGGTCTCCTCGGTCAACTGATTCCGGGGGTCGTTCGATGCGAGTCGGCTTCACGGGGAGGACGCCGCGGCTCTTCGGACACCGCGGCGCTGCCGGCGTCGCCCCCGAGAACACGCTGCCATCGTTCCGGCGCGCGCTCGACGACGGCGTCGACGTGCTCGAGCTCGACGTCCACGCGACCCGCGACGGTGAGGTCGTCGTCCTCCACGACCCGACTCTCGACCGCACGACCGACGGCGGCGGGCCGGTCGCGGGGCTGACCTTCGCCGAGCTCGGCCGGCTGGACGCCGGCCATCGGTTCTCTTCCGACGGCGGGCGCACGTTCCCGTTTCGGGGCCAGGGCGTCCGCGTCCCGCGTCTCGCGGACCTCCTCCGCGAGCTTCCGGACGCACCGCTCAACATCGAGATCAAGCCCGAGGGCGCCGAGATCATCGCTGCGGTCGTCGCCATGGTCCGGGCCGCACGCGTTCGCGTCGTGCTCGCCGCGGAGCACGACAGCATCATGCAGGCCATTCGCCGTGCGGCGCCCGACATCCCGACGAGCTGTGCGACCGGAGAAGTCGCCGCGTTCATCGGCGCGCTGCAGGCAGGGGCTCGCCCGGAGCTTCCGGACGGCGCGGTCGCGCTGCAGATCCCTCCGAGCTTCGGCGAGATGACGCTGGTGACCGCCGAAAGCGTCGCCGCCGCGCATGCGTTCGGCGCGGAGGTCCACGTCTGGACCATCAACGACGCCGCGGAAGCGCGCCGCCTCTTGGCGCTCGGTTGCGACGGCATCATGTCCGACGTGCCGCACGTCGTGCGGCCTGCGTTCGTCGAGCGGCGCCCGGCCTCCTGAGTGCGTTCGACGGCGGCGGTCCTCGTGATGGCGATCGCGTTCGTCCTCGTGCTGACGGCGGTCGCGCGCGGCGCCGCCGCCGAGCGCGTCGACGTCACCGCTATGGACGGCACCCAGCTGATCGGCGAGCTCGCCGGCGCGACCGGCCCCGGG
>JANNPN010000275.1:0-10662 GCA_031400185.1 Polyangiaceae bacterium | reverse complement strand
GGCAGACGAGTCTCGCCGGCGTGCTCGATGAGGCGGGTGATCTTCTCGCCGACGGCGGACCCCATGCTGCCGCCAAGGAAGTGAAAGTCGAAGACCCCGATCGCGATTGCGACGTCGTCGATGCGGCCCGTGCCGGTCACGACCGCCTCGGGATGGCCGGTCCGCTCGGTCATGACCCGGAGGCGCTCCGGGTACGGCGGGTCGTCGGGAAAGTCGAGAACGTCGCGCGACGACACGCCGGCGTCGCGCTCGACGAAGCTGCCGCGGTCGAGCAGGAGCTGGAGCCGTTGCTCCGCGGTGAGCCGCAGGTGGTGGCCGCAGCGCGGGCACACGAAGAGCCGACGTTCGAGCTGCTTCTTGTAGACCAGCTCGGTGCACGCCTCGCAGCGCGCCCAAAGCTCGGAGGCCGGAACGCTCACGCGCCCTCTTCTCTCCGGAAACCCACCGTCACCGGCGCGCCGCGTGCACGGCGTCGGCGATGCTGCGCAGAAACTCCCGGGCCGCCGGCACGAGCGCCGCGCCCGGGTGCTCCTCGACGAGTCGCATGACCGCGCTACCCACGACGACGGCGTCGGCGACGCGCGCGAGCGCCGCCGCGGGCTTCGGACCCGTGATGCCGAAGCCGACGCCGACCGGTAAACCCACGCGCCCGCGGACGTTCGCGATCATCGCGGCGATCGAGGCGGGATCCGGCGCCGCCGCCCCCGTCGTACCGGTGATCGATACGAAATAGACGAAGCCGCGTGCGCGCACGCGTACCGCCTCGATGCGCGCACGGTCGCTCGTCGGCGCGAGCAGGAAGATCATGTCGAGTCCTGCCGCATCGGTCGCGCCTTGGAGGTCGTCGGCCTCCTCGGGCGGGAGATCGACACAGAGGATGCCGTCGGCGCCGCTCGCGACGGCGTCCTTTGCCAGGCGCTCGGCGCCATAGCGGAGGAAGGGGTTGGCGTAGCCGAAGAGCACGATCGGGATCGCCGAGTCGCGGCGGAACTCGGCGACGAGCTCGAGGACACTCGTCAGCGTCGTGCCGACGGCGAGCGCGCGCTCCGCCGAGCGTTGCAGCGCGGGTCCGTCGGCCATGGGATCCGAGAACGGGACGCCGAGCTCGATGAGATCAGCGCCAGCGTCGGCCGCCGCGCGCAGGAGCTCGCGCGTTCCGTCGAGCGATGGATCGCCCGCCATGATGAACGGTACGAAGCCCGCCCGCCCCTCGGCCGCGAGCCTCGCGAACGTCTCCCCGATGCGGCTCACGCGTGACCCTTCGCGGCTCATGCGCGGCCGTCCGCGTTCTCGCGGAGCCGGATGCCGAGGTAGTCCGCGACCGTGTCCATGTCCTTGTCGCCCCGACCGGAGAGGTTCACGAGCACGATCGCCCGCCGCGGCAGAGTCGGCGCCACGCGCATCGCCGCGGCAATCGCGTGCGCGCTCTCGAGCGCCGCGATGATGCCTTCCTTCTCCGCGAGCGTGCGGAGCGCCGCGACAGCGTCCGCGTCGCCGATGGTCTCGTACGCGACCCGGCCGCTGTCGCGGAGATAGCTGTGCTCCGGCCCGACCGCCGGGTAGTCGAGGCCCGCCGAGATCGAGTGCGCGATCTGCACCTGGCCCGTCTCCGTCTGCAGGAGGTACGTCTTGTTGCCGTGCAGCACGCCGACGTGGCCCGCGGTCAGCGACGCCGCGTGCTGCCCGGTCTCGAGGCCGTGGCCTGCCGCCTCGACGCCGATCATCCGCACCTTGCGGTCCCCGAGGAACGGGTGGAAGAGACCGATGGCGTTGCTGCCACCACCGACGCACGCGATCAGCACGTCGGGCAGCCGCCCCGTCGCGTGCTTGATCTGCCGGCGCGCCTCCTGTCCGATCACACACTGGAAGTCGCGGACGATCATCGGGTACGGGTGCGGACCGGCCACCGAGCCGATGATGTAGAACGTGTCTCGGACGTTCGTGATCCAGTCGCGCATCGCCTCGTTCAGCGCGTCCTTCAGCGTGCGGCTGCCCGAGTCGACCGGGTGAACGGTCGCGCCGAGAAGCTTCATCCGGAAGACGTTCAGCGACTGCCGCCGTACGTCCTCGCTGCCCATGTAGACCTCGCACCGGAAGCCGAAGAGCGCAGCGGCGGTCGCGGTCGCGACCCCGTGCTGCCCGGCACCGGTCTCGGCGATGATGCGCCGCTTGCCCATGCGTTTCGCCAGCAGGATCTGGCCGAGCGTGTTGTTGATCTTGTGCGCGCCGGTGTGGCAGAGATCCTCGCGCTTCAGGTAGATGCGCGCGCCGCCGAGCGAGCGCGTGAGCCGCTCCGCGAAGTAGAGCGGGGTCGGCCGACCGGTGTAGCGCTCGTGGAGATCACGAAGGTCCCGGCGGAAGCGCGCTTCCCTGTGGAGGCGGTGATATGCGCGCTCGAGCTCGAGGAGCGCCGGCATCAGCGTCTCGCTCACGTACCGGCCGCCGTAAGGCCCGAAGTGGCCGCGCTGATCAGGCAGTGTTGGCATGCGTCACGAGGTCTTTGCAGTGGTTGCGGTCAGGCGGTTTTCGCATGGGTCACGAAGGCTCTCAGGAGCGTGTGGTCCTTGATGCCCGGCGCACGCTCCACACCCGAGCAGACGTCGACGCCGAGCGGACGGATGCGTCGCACGACATCGGTGACGGTGTCGGGCGAGAGCCCGCCGGCGACGAACAGACGCCGCGCCAGATCGCGCACGACTGGCTCGATCGGCAACGACCGGCCGGTGCCGCCGTAGCGGGTCGGGTCCGCCGTGTCGACCAGCAGCCACCCGTCGGGATACGGCGCGGCCAGGCGCTCCAGGTCCGTCAGGCTCGCCACCCGCAGCGCCTTCATGGCCGGCACGGCGAAGCTCCGGCAGTACGCGTCGCTCTCGTGCCCGTGGAACTGCAGCAGACCGAGCTTGGCGGTCGTGAGAGCGTGCGTCACCGCCGCCGGGTCGGCGTCGACGAAGATGCCGACCGCCAGCACCTGGCGGGGCAGCAGCGCCACGATCGGCGCGGCAACATCCGGCGCGATGTAGCGCGGGCTCTTCGGGTAGAAATTGAAGCCGAGGAGATCGGCGCCCGCCTCGATCGCGGCGACGGCGTCGGCGGCGTTCGTGATGCCGCAGACCTTCACGCAGAGCGGCCGCTCGGACGGATCGATCACGTCAAGAGCTCGCGGAGCGCCGCGCCCGGGTCGGGGGCGCGCATGAAGGTCTCGCCGATCAGGAACGCGCGCACGCCGGCCGACTCGAAGCGCGCGAGGTCGCCCGCGCTCTTCAGGCCGCTCTCGATCACCACCGTGCGGCCCGGCGGGACCGCGGTCAGCAGCTCGATGCCGGTCTCGAGCCGCGTAACGAATGTGTCGAGGTCGCGGTTGTTGATGCCGATGACGGTGGCGTCGGCGGCGAGCGCGCGCTCGAGCTGCTCGGCGGTATGCACCTCGACGAGCGCCGTCATGTCCATCTCGCGCCCGAGCGCCACGAGCTCGCGGATCACCTCGGTACGTAGGATCGCGGCGATGAGGAGAAACGCGTCGGCGCCCGCAGCGCGCGCCTCGTAGACCTGATAGGGCTCGAAGAGAAAATCCTTGCGCAGTAGCGGCACGTCGACGTGCTCGCGGATGGCGGCCAGGTAGTCGAGACTGCCCTCGAAGAACCGCTCGTCGGTCAGCACTGAGATCGCAGCGGCGCCGGCGGCGGCGTACCCCGATGCGATCGCGACCGGATCGAAGTCGTCGCGGATGCGTCCGAGCGAGGGCGAGGCGCGCTTCACCTCGGCGATGATGCGCCTGCCCGGCGCGACGAGCGCCGCCGCGAAATCCCGCCGTGGGCGGCCAAAGAGCGGCGCCTCCGCGAGCGCGCGGAGCGGCCGCACGCGGCGGCGTGTCTCGAGCTCGCGGGCGGTATGGTCGACGATCGTCTGCAGCGTGCTCATGCGGCGGGTCCGTCCCGGTACTCGTTGCTCGTCTCGACGAGACGCGCAAGCGCCCGCGCAGCGCGGCCGTCGTCGATCGCGGCGGCGCCCACGTCCATGCCACTACGCCAGTCGGCAGCGTGCCCGGCGAGCACCAGCGTCGCCGCCGCGTTCACGAGCACGAGATCTCTGGCTGGCCCGCGCTCGCCCGCGAGGACAGCCCGGATGATCGCGGCGCTCGCCCCCGCGTCGGCCACACGCGGCGGCAGCATCGCGGCCGGCGTGAGCCCGAAGTCCTCGGGGCGGAGCTCGTACGCACGCACGGCACCGTCCGCGAGCTCGGCGACGCCGGTCGTCCCGACCGTGCTGATCTCGTCGAGCCCGTCGCCATGCACGACCATGGCGCGCGTCGCACCGAGCCGACCGAGCGCATCCGCCATCGGCCGCGTCCAGCGCGGATCGGGTACGCCAACCAGCTGGACCGTCGCACCCGCCGGGTTCGCGAGCGGCCCGACGAAGTTGAAGATCGTGCGGAGCCCGATCTCGCGCCGCGGCCCCGCGGCGAAGCGCATTGCGGCGTGGAAGCGCGGCGCGAAACAGAACCCGACGCCGGCGTCCGCAATGCAACGGGCGACCCCCGCCGGCGGGAGCTCGATACGAACGCCGAGCGTTTCCAGCACGTCGGCGCCGCCGACACGCCCGGACTGAGCACGGTTGCCGTGCTTCGCGACGCGCACACCCGCACCGGCGACCACGAGCGCCACCGCCGTCGACACGTTGAACATGTCCGCGCCGTCGCCGCCCGTCCCGCACGTATCCACCACGACCTCCCCGACCGGCACCCGCTCCATGCGAGCGCGCAGCGCCCGAGCGGCGCCGACGAGCTCGTCGACGGACTCGCCCTTGATGCGGAGCGCCGTCAACACGCTGCCCATCTGTGCGGGCGTCACGCTGCCCCTCATGATCGCGTCGACGACGGCGCGCATCGTCGCTTCGCCGAGGTTCATGCCGGCGACGGCGGCCGCGATGGCATCGCGCACGAGGGTGGTGGAGGCGTCTGGTGCGGCGGTCGTCACGCGGAGGTTCTGCGGGTCGGCAGACCGTCGAGGAAGTTCTTGAGCAATTGCTTGCCCTCGAGGGTGAGGATCGATTCCGGATGGAACTGCACGCCCTCCATCGCGACCTCGCGATGACGGACGCCCATGATCTCGCCCTCGGCGGTCCAGGCCGACACCTCGAGCTCGGGCGGCAGCGTCCCGCGGTCGATCACGAGCGAGTGGTAGCGGGTCGCGTCGAACGGGTTGCTCAGACCGCGGAACACCCCGCGCCCATCGTGATGAATGGGCGAGGTCTTGCCGTGCATGATGCGCGGGGCGCGCACGATGTCGCCACCGAGCGCGGCGCCGATCGCCTGGTGGCCGAGACACACGCCGAGAATGGGAATCGCGCCGCGGAACCGCTCGATCAGGGGCACCGACACACCCGCCTCCTTCGGCGTGCACGGACCCGGCGACACGACGATGCCGTCGGGCTGCAACGCCGAGACCTCCTCGAGCGTGATCGCGTCGTTCCGCCGCACCACGACGTCTGCGCCGAGCTCGCCGAGATACTGAACGAGGTTGTACGTGAAGGAGTCGTAGTTATCGATCATGAGGATTCTCGCCCCCGTGCGGTCGGCACGCTGCGCGTGCCGATCCTCCGAGGGCCGTGGCTCCGCAGAATCAATCCGCGGAGCTCCCTGCACTGAATTCGCTTTCCGATCGGTCATGCGGTCAGACCTTCGAGCTGCTCGGCGCGCTTCAACGCCTGCAGCAGGCCGCGCGCCTTGTTGAGACACTCGGCGTGCTCGCGCTCGGGGTCGGAGTCGGCGACGATTCCGGCGCCGGCCTGGATGTAGACGGTGCCGCCCTTGATCACCATGGTGCGGATGGCGATGCACGTGTCCATCGTGCCGCCGAACCCGAAGTAACCGACGGCGCCGCCGTATACGCCGCGCCGGACGGGCTCGAGCTCTTCGATGATCTCCATGGCGCGGATCTTCGGGGCGCCGGAGAGCGTGCCGGCCGGGAACGTCGCCCGAAACGCGTCGAAGCAATCCAGACCCTCGGCGAGGGTCCCACAGACGTTGGAGACGATGTGCATGACGTGCGCATAGCGCTCGATCACGAGGCGCTCGGTCACCTGGACGCTGCCCGTCGTCGCGACGCGGCCCACGTCATTGCGGCCGAGGTCGAGGAGCATGATGTGCTCGGCGATCTCTTTCGGGTCCGCGAGGAGCTTCCGCTCGAGCTCACGGTCTTCCATCTCCTGCGTCCCGCGCGGCGACGTCCCGGCGATCGGCCGCACCGTGAGCTTGCCGTCCTCGACCCGCGCCATCACCTCCGGGGAGGAGCCGACCAGCGTCTGCTCGCCGAGCTTCAGGTAGAACATGTACGGCGACGGGTTCACGGTGCGAAGCGCACGATAGACGTTGAAGGGCGCCGCGCGGAGCTTGCTTTCGAGCCGTTGCGCCAGCACGACCTGGATGACGTCGCCCGCGCGGATGTACTCCTTGGCCCGCTCGACCATGGCGCCGTACTCGATGGCGCTCATGTTCGCCGTCACCGGCAGCCCTTCGCCCGTCGCCGGCAGCGCATCGGGCAGCGTGAGCGGCGCCGCGAGACGCGCGACCAGCTCGTCGGCGCGCGCGACCGCCGCGTCGTACGCCGCGCGCGGATCGGTCGCGGGGTCGCGGAGGTCGACATTCACGACCACCTTGATCGACTGCGCGAGCGCGTCGAAGACCAGCATGCTGGCCGGGACGATGAAGTAGAGCTCGGGGAGGTCGAGCGGATCGGGCAACGTCGCCGGCAGGCGCTCGAAGAAGCGCACCGCATCGTACGCGAGGTACCCGACCGCGCCGCCGAAGAAGCGTGGGAGACCGGCGACCGACACCGCCCGGTAGCTCGCGAGGAGATCGCGGAGCGCCGCGAGCGGATCCTCGGCGGTGAAGGTCCGAACCAGCCGACCCGACTCCGCGAGCGAGACGGTTGTTCCGCGGCTCGTGAACACGGCCGCCGGCTCGGAGCCCAGGAAGCTGTAACGCCCCCAGCGTTCGCCCCCGACGACGCTTTCGAGGAGGAACGCGTGCTCCCCGCGCGCCGTCTTCAGAAACGCCGAGACCGGCGTCTCGGTGTCGGCGAGGATCTCGCGATAGATGGGGACGAGATTGCCGCCGCGCGACAGCTCGAGAAAATCGGCGAGGCTCGGAGTGCACGCGACCATCGGATGCTCAATCGGAGGCGACGAACGCCTCCGGCACGCCCGGCTCGCGCCGTAAGCGCGACACGATCTGCTGCGCGTCCTCGAGCGACGCGTAGTGCCCGACCCGGACGCGGTAGAACGTCTCGCCGCGGCGCCGCACCTTCAGCACGAAGGCGTCGTATCCCTTCGCCTTGAGACGCCGCAGCACGCCGTCGGCCGTGCGCGGATCGCGGGTCGCCGACACCTGCACGCTCCAATCGCCGCGGGCGGCGCTGCGCGGCGTCGGCGCGGTCGCCGGCGCGAGCGCCACGGCGACGCGCGCCGTCGATGGCGGCGCCGGACGCTCGGCCTTCGCCGGCGGCGTCGACTGCGCCGCGGCCTTGGCGACGACCGGCCGCTCCGGCTTGGCAGGCGGCTCGGCCTTCTCGACCTTCTCCGGCTTCGGGCTCGGCTCGGCTTCGATGGGCTTCGCGACCGGCGCCTGCTCGGCCGGCTTCTCGCGCTCGGGCGGCGCGGCGACGGGCGCCTCGTCCGGAGGCGGGACGACGACCGGGCGTTCCGCGCCGCGGGTGTCGCCCTGTGCGACCCGCTCGTCGCGGCCGAGTGTGTCGTAGAATGTCAGCCCCTCCTCACCGCCCGGGGTCTGCTCCGCGGCCGGCGCGACCTGTCGCCGGACGATCTGCTGGCCCCCGTCGAGGGGACGCTCGGCAAGCCCACGACCGGCGTAGATGCCCAGCAGGAAGACCACGAAGAGGCCGGCCGTCGCGCTGACGAGAACGCCGGCGATCTCGAGGCGACTCAGCTCGAAACGGTGACGTGTCCCTTTCCCGGCCATAGTTCCCCCTCCCCCGTCACATGCTCTCGGGCGCCGTCATGCCCAACATCCGGAGTCCGACACGGATCACCTTCTGGACGTTCGCGGCCAAGAGCAAGCGCGCCTGGGTCAGCTCGCGGTCCTCCCCCAGAATCCGATTGCGATTGTAGTAGCGATGGAAGTCGCCTGCGAGCTGCATCAGGTAGAATACGAGCCGGTGCGGCTCGCGCTCGAGCGCGGCCTCTTCGACCGTCTCTGGGAACTGTGCGAGGAGGCGAATCAGTGCGAGCTCGTCGGCCTCCGTGAGCCGGCTCGGATCGGCGGCCGACGCGGCAGCGCGACCAAGCCCAACCGCGGCGGCCTGCTTGAAGATGCTGGCGACGCGGGCGTGCCCGTACTGCACGTAGAACACCGGGTTCTCCGCAGTGCGTTGCTTCGCAAGGTCGAGGTCGAAGTCGAGCTGGGCGTCCGATCTCCGCATGAGGAGGAAGAAGCGGGTCGCGTCCGCGCCGACTTCCTCGACGACCTCGCGCAGGGTAACGAACGAGCCCGAGCGCTTGCCCATCCGGACCGGCACGCCCGCCCGCGTGAGACTCACCACCTGCACGAGCAGCACCTCGAGCTTGTCCGCATCCAGCCCGAGGGCCGTGAGCGCCGCTTTCATACGCGGGATGTGGCCGTGATGATCCGCACCCCACACGTCGATGATGCGATCTAAGCCGCGCGCGATCTTGTCGCGGTGGTACGCAACGTCGGCGCCGAAGTACGTGAACTCGCCGCCCGACTTGACGAGCGGGCGGTCCTTGTCGTCGCCGAAGTCGGTCGAGCGAAACCAACGCGCGCCGTCCGCCTCGTAGACGACGCCGCGTTCCGCGAGCGCAGCGAGTGTCGCGTCGACCGCGCCGTCGGCGCGGAGCTTCCGCTCGCTGACGTAGCGGTCGAACGCGATCTCGAGCGTTGCGAGGTCGTCGCGGATCGCGTCGAGCAGCATCGCGCCGGCGGTGTCGCGCATGTGGGCGCGGGCTTCGCCCGCGTCGGCGTCTGCCCAGCGGTCCCCTTCCCGCTCGCGAATCGCCGCGGCCACGTCGCGGATGTAGTCGCCGTGGTAGCCGTCCTCTGGAAACTGGACGTCGCGCCCGCACAGCTCGGCATACCGCGCGTACGTCGACGCGCCCAGCATCTCCATCTGGTTGCCGGCGTCGTTCACATAGTACTCGCGCTCGACCTCGTGTCCGGTCGCCACAAGAAGCCGTGCGAGCGCGTCGCCGGTGATCGCGCCGCGCGCATGGCCGACGTGCAGCGGGCCCGTCGGGTTGGCGCTCACGAACTCGATCTGCACGCGCGCACCGTGCCCGACGTCGGAGCGTCCGAAGGACTCGCCGGCGCGCTCGCAGTCCGCAAGCACCTTCCACCAGTACGACGGCGCAAAGCGGAAGTTGATGAAGCCCGGTCCGGCGATCGACACCTCGGCAAGGATTTTGTCAGCGTCCTGGACGTTGCGGACAATCGCCTCCGCAACCGCCCGTGGCGGCTTCTTCTCGCCGCGCGCCAGCATCATCGCGACGTTCGTCGCGAGATCGCCGTGCTCCGCTTCCTTGGGAACGCTCAGAAACAAAGGGGGGAGAGTTGTGGTTACCAGCTCTCCCCCCTTGATCGCGCGTTCGCAGGCGCCGCGCAGCAGTTCTTCGAGAGGCTTCTTCATGCCCCTCCAAGGGAAGTCGCGCCGGATCGGCGCCACCGCCATGCACGTCGCTCGCCGCGAAGACCGAGTGTCATCATCGAAAAAACCCGTGATCTTCAGCGTGGATACGTGCTTTCTGGCGGGCAGTCAAGAATGCGGTATCCGATGCGACCGCGTCAGCTGGCGAGAAACCGCAGGACCGCGTCGGCGACCACCGCCGGCCGCTCCTCGTGTACGAGAAAGCGGGCGTCGGGCACCTCGACGAGACGGGTCGCCGCGCGGAATTGCGACACCATCTCACGGGCATGCGTCACCGGGAAGATCGTGTCGCGCGCCCCCCAGACGAGCAGCACTCCGTGGGCGAGCTCACGATGGCGCTCGGCGAGCCCGTCGATCAACGCCCAATCGATCCCACGGAGGTACCGCATGACGCCCTCCACCCGGCGCGTCGATGCGAGCAGCGGCGTCACGAAGCAGTCGAGAAAGTCGTCGTCCAAGAGCCTGGCGTCCTCGAAGCACCCGCCGAACCCCAGGCTCGAGCGCCGGAACATCGGGGAGCGCAGCGTCCATCCGAACGTCATCGCCGTCGTCGGCAGCGCGGCGAGGCGCTGATACAGCGGGATCCACGGCGGCCGGTGCCCCGGCATCTCGGTGTTCATGAGGACGAGCCGCCCGGCGCGCGCGTCCGAGAGCCCCACGAGCCGGGCAAGGGTACCGCCGGTGTCGTGGCCGAGGAGCGCGTAGCGCTCGATTCCGAGCCGATTGATGAACGCGCGAAGCGTCTCCGCTTGTTGCACGAACGCGAACGGCGTGTCGTCGCGCCACCGCGTCTCGCCGAGGCCGGGCGTGTCCGGAAGTATGCACGTGAAGCGCTCGGAGAGCCGTCGCGCGAGCGTCCGAAAAGACGCGCTCGAGAAGGGCCAGCCATGAATCATGAGGAGTGCCGGCCCGCTCCCGATCGTGCGATAGGCGATCTCGGCGGTGCCGACGTCGACGTACGCGAGCCCGGGGCTCTGGAACCACATCG
>JANNPN010000272.1:0-22895 GCA_031400185.1 Polyangiaceae bacterium | reverse complement strand
GTCGCGTCTTGGGTCGCGGCTGAGCGTGACAGCACCGCTGGACTCGGGGCGTGAAACGCGCGCATGAGTCCGGCGAGGAGGGACCGACATGCGCAAGGTTCTGCGTCGCATCGGGTGGGTAGTGGCGGGGTTGATCGTCGTTCGGGTCGTCATCGGGCTCTTCGTGCCGGCGCTCAACATCAACGACGTCACGACCGGAGCGACGCCGGAGTATCCGGACATCCAGCCGCAGCGCTTCGCGCAACCCGCGGCGCAGGTGTTCGACGCCGCCTCGGCGGTCGCGCGTGCGACCGACGGATGGGAAGTGACCCGCGACGATCGCGCCGCCGGGGTCATCGAGGCAGTCGCGACGACCACGCTCATGCGCTTCAAGGACGACGTGACGATCACGATCGCGGCCGCGGAGGGCGGGACGACGACCGTGAACATGCGCTCGCACTCGCGGGTCGGTAAGGGCGACCTCGGCGCCAACGCGAAGCGCATCCGTCAGTTTCAAGTGGACCTCGCGAAGAAGCTCTCGACGCCGGGCTGAGTCGGGATGCGGCGAAGCGCGCCGTCGGGGTTTGCCGCACGCGAGCGCCGACGCCCGACGGACGCCGGTTCGCGCGGTCGACGCACGCCGGGGGAGCACGTGAAGCATTCGCTCTCACGTGCCTCCGCCGGTGTAAGACCTGACGCGCTCGGCCGTCGTACGCAGGGTCGCCGCTGTGAACAAGGAGGGATCTCGTGCACCGTCACCTCGCGTGGTTGAGCCTGATCGCCCTCGTCGCCGTGCTGGGATGCGGCGACGGGCACGACGATGGCCATGAGACACCGACTCCCGTTCCCACGCCGACCGGTCCCCCGGCGCGTGCCGGCGAGCTCGACGGGAGCTTCGGCACCGACGGCATCGTCATCACCGACTTCGGCGGCCGGCACGACGTCGTGAACGCGCTCACGGTCCAGCCCGACGGGAAGATCGTCGCGGTCGGGCGTTCCGACCCCGCCGGGCCGGAGTTCGACTTCCGGGCGGCGATCGCCCGCTACCGTGCCGACGGAACGCTCGACGCCGGCTTCGGCGACGGGGGCCGCGCGGCGTTGCTCGCGGTGGCGGGCTCGGAAGCAACGACCGTCGTGCTCGCGCCGAACGACACGATCGTCGTCGGCGGAAGCGTGACCTCCGCGGGTCCGCAGGCGTGGTTCCTCGCCCGCTACGACGATACCGGTGACCTCGACGCGAGCTTCGGGACGGGCGGAATCGTGCAGCTGACAGTCGCGCAGGGCGGCCGCTTCGGGGCGGCCGCCCTGCAGCCCGACGGGAAGATCGTCGCGGTCGGCGCGGCGTTCGACGTCGCGCCGGAATTCGCCGTCGCCCGCTTGAACGCCGACGGGAGTCTCGACCCGAGCTTCGGGAACGGCGGCATCGTCGTGACCCGCATCGGGAGGCAGAGCTTTCCGAACGCCGTCGTGCTGCAGCCGGACGGCCGGATCGTCGTCGGCGGCGGCGCCGACGCTCCGTCCGGGCGCTTTGCGCTCGCGCGCTACCTTCCGGACGGGAGGCTCGACCCCGCGTTCGGCGTCGGCGGCATGGTCCTCACCGACGTCACCCCGGGGCTCGTGAGCACCGTCTTCGGCCTCGCGCTCGAAGACGACGGAACGATCGTCGCGCACGGAGCGAGCGGCGTCGACGTGGCGCAGCAGATCGGCGGCCCGTACGCCGTCGTCCGCTATCGGCCCGACGGAGCGGTGACCGGCACGGTGGCGACGGCGCTCAGCTCCGGCTTGCAAGCGATCGCGGCTGCGCTCCAGCCCAACGGCACGCTCCTCTTCGGCACGCAAACGATACGTGCCGGCGACGTGTTCGGGCGCGCCGCCGTCGGACGCGTCACCGCCACGGGCGCCCTCGATCCCGAGTTCGCGACCGAGGGTGTGCTGGCGCTGCACCTCCGCCCGAACGACGAGTCGGCGATCCAGGCGCTCGCACTCAACCCGAACGGCACGCTGATCGCCGGCGGATTCTCGCGCCTTTCCGACGCGACCTACGACTTCGCGCTCGTGCGTCTACAGCTTGGCAGCGAGTAGCAAAATTTGCCCTGACTCATTTTGACGCAGGAATCGTGCGGCCACGGACCGCGATTTCTGGACACCGCGACCTCCGTTTCTGTATCGCAAGCGGGCTCACACATCCCCCTTCCGGAGGCTCGCCAATGCCAGTCAGCTCCAAACCCACGCGTATCGGCCTACTCGGCTCTGGAGCGATCGGCCAAGCAATTCAGGATGCCCTCTGGGACCACGACACGAGCGCACACACGGGCATTGAACTCGACCTGGTGCGGGTGTTCACTCGCACGCCGACGAGCAAGCGTTGGTACGAGAGCGATGCGCATCGTCAGTTCTTCACGTCGAACGTGGAAGACGTGATCGCCGATCCGTCGATCGACATCGTCGTCGAGGTGCTGGGAACGTCATCGGCGGCGGATCTCGAGACGTTCAGCAACTGGATCATCCGCGCGCTTCGCAACGGCAAGGACGTCGTGACGTCCGACAAGACGGTGCTGGCGAAGTTCGGACGCGACATCGCCGGCGCCGCCGAGCGCACAGGGCGGGTCGTCCGTTTTGAGGCCGCCGTCGGCGGCGGCATCCCGATCATCCGCGCCTTGCGCGACGGACTTCGTGCGGGACGCGTGACTTCCGTGTGCGGGATCGTCAACGGCACCTGCAACTACATCCTGAGCGCCATGCAGCGTGGTGCGACCTATGACGCGGCCCTGCAAGTCGCGAAGGATCGATCCTATGCCGAACCCGACCCTACCGCCGACGTCTCCGGTAGTGACGCCGAGGCGAAGCTCGACATCCTCTCTCGCATGGCGTTCGGACTGCCGCTCGAGCCCGGGTTCGTGCTCCGGAAAGGAATCCAGAACATCGACAAGGTGGACTTCGAGTACGCCACCGCCAAGGGTCGCAGCAACATCAAGCACCTCGCGGTCGCTCGCAGCACCGGAGGGCGTCTGCACACGTTCGTCGCGCCCATGCTCGTCCCGACCGACCACGTGCTGAGCCGCGTCGACGGGGTGACGAACGCCATCGTCGTCGAGGTCGCGGAATTGGGACGAAGCGAGGACGGCGGCCGGTTCAGCTACGTCTTCATGGGCCCGGGCGCAGGGCCGATCCCAACGGCCCACGCGGTGCTCGCGGACGTCTGCGAGCTCGCAGCCTCACCGGTTGCCGATCGGCGGACACCGAGACCCACCATCACGGGGCCGAATTGGGAGCCTCGCGATCGCATCTCCGCGCCTTTCTACGTTCGCTTCGTCGTCGACGACGGCAGCGGCATCGTCGGAGAGATCTGCAAGGCGTTCGGCGATCACAATATCAACGTCGCCGAAGTGTGGCAGCTCCGTCATCACGAGGAGGACATCCGTCGCCTGGCCACTACTCATCCACACTGCGACTGGCGACGACACCTGCCCTTCGCGCTGACGCTCGAGGCGACGACCGTCCAGCAGCTCGAGGAAGCGCTCGCCAACATCGCCGGTGCCGGGTTCCTGGCGGCGAAGCCGGTCTGGTTTCCCATCTGGGCCGACGCGACTCCCTAGGCCATCCCCGACACTCCACAGCTCCCAACCGCTTCCCCGAAAGGACATCCGATGGACCAGATGGGAGATCCGTCCTCCCCGAACTCCCCCCGTCTCGATCCTTCCGACATCGAGATCCTCATCTCGAAACTTCGCGCCGTCGCGGAAGGACTCAGTGACTTCGGTGCGCTGCTTTCCCGCGCCCCGCAACCGAGCGGATCGGCGTCGGCAGATCCGCCACCCAACACCAAAGGTGACGCTCGCGCCGACGAGGCCGAGGAGCAGGCAGCGCAA
Source organism: Polyangiaceae bacterium (assembly GCA_031400185.1). GTDB lineage: Bacteria > Desulfobacterota > Binatia > UTPRO1 > UTPRO1 > UTPRO1. The sequence goes on along the minus strand of JANNPN010000272.1, from coordinate 19,047 downwards.
GAGGACGATCGCGGCGGGCCGCAATTCGATCCGGGCATCCACGCCGGACAGGGGTACGTCTTGCTTGCCGACATGGTCGACTCCACCAAGATCAAGAGCGTGGCGTTCCCGAACGAGGCGCCCGCGATGGTCGCCGAGCACAACCGCATCGTCATCGACGCCTGTTACGATCCGTCGCTGCAGTGTCACCCACGCCTTCCCAAAACCATCGGGGACGCGGTCTTCGCGATCTTTGATGCCCGTCAAGATGGCGCACTCCAGAGCTGTTTGCGCGCGGCAGGGTTGGCCATCGAACGGTTCCGCGCGACCCCGCCTATCCAGCGGCTCGACTATCACGACCTTGGCGCGCATCCGAACGACAAGAAGAAGCCGCTGCGACTGAGAACCAAGATTACGCTTCACTATTTCGAGGACTGCAGGGAATTCTCGTTCCAAACACCGACACGCTCGGGATTCGAGAAGCTCGAGGAGATCGTCGGAAAGGAGCTCGACCTGGCGTTTCGTATCTCTGCGATCGGCTACCGAATGCAGATCATCGCGACCGAAGCGTTCATGAAGAAGCTCGCCTGCCAGGTCGAGCTCATCCATCCGCTTCGACGCGGCAAAGGGAACCTAACGCTCGCGGCGCTGATCGAAGAAGCGACGAAGCTCCGCGACATGACCGTCATGTGGTCAGAGGACGACTTCTTGAACTTCGAAGGACGCGCGTTCGGAGCTCCGATCTGGATCACCGATGCGAGACGCATCACGCAGCTCAAGGGGATCGACGACCCCCAAGACGTCTGCCTCATTTCGCTGACAGACCCCCGCAAGCTTCCGCCGGAAGACCATGCAGAGCGCCGCATTAAGCTCGAGCAAGCCTACCACGCGGTGATCATGGTCAACGCGTCGATGGAACCGCGCTTCATCACGAACTACATCGACGCCGTTCGCGACGTCCTCGAGCCCGTGACCCGCGGCCCGGGAGGCGATGAGAAACCCGACATGGACAAGCGTCTGGACTCGGAGCTCACGCTCTGCGTCGCAGCCAAGATCTACGGCGCCTACGACTTCTTTTTTCGGGTGTCCTGTTGCGGCGATCTATCTCTCAAGCGTTTCTTCCGGGAGCTGCAGACGCTGCCAACGTACAACGTCGACGCGATCGACATCCGTCAGACGGTGCGTGATCGATTCTGGGTCAATCGAAGTTTCGACACGATATTGAACAAGTACGAGTGGCCGAGGTCGGCGCAACAAGGCGAGCCGCCGCCGAAGCGATCCTGCATGCTGCTGCTGACGTGGTTCGAGCAACACGTCGGCATGGACCTCTTCCAAGTCTTCTACGACCTAATGCGGGAAGATGAAGGGAAGGACGAGCCGGCGCAGGCAGAAAAGCAACTACACATCCTCGAGGCAGGTGAAGTAATCCATCATACGCCGATCTACACCCTGACGATTTGTGACAGCTTGATCGACTATGAGGAGTTCTTGACCAGCGAACACCTCAACAACACCAAAACGACGACGCACATCGTCCACACCCCCGAGGAGGGATTCTGCCTTCTCCGCTACCATCTCGTGAAGGGCATCTTCATTCCCGACCCCTACCTCTACACGTGAAGACGTCGCGGCTCAGCCGAGCGCACCGCCGCAGCTCGAGCCCTGGCCCGCGGTGCAGCCGTAGCAGTGGCCGGCGACGGCGATCGGCGCATCGTCGAGCCTCGTCGCCAACAGGTCGCGCAGGTGGCGCGGCTGCGCGCCGCCGCCGAGCGGGAGGCGCAACATCTGGTTGAAGTCGCAGTCGTAGAGCCAGCCCTGCCAGTCGACGCTGACCAGGCTCCGGCACATGACGGCGGCGGCGTTCTCGGGACGGTGGGCGGCGCGGAGCGTCGCCATGTACTCGTCGAAGCGACCCTGCGAGATGAGCCACGAGCCGAAGCGCTTGATCGGCATGTTCGCGAGGGTGAAGAGACGGTCGAAGACGATGCCGAAGCGCTCGGCGAGCAGCCGTTTGTAGTCGCGCTCGAGGCCGTCTTGTGCGGGTGGCAGGAACGCGCCGGTCGGGTTGTAGACGAGGTTCAGCTCGAGGCCGCGCGCGGGGTCGCCGTAGCCGAGCGCGTTCAGGCGCCGGAGGGCGCGGATCGACGATTCGAACACGCCGTCGCCGCGCTGCTCGTCGACGTTGGCTGCCGAGTAGCACGGGAGCGACGCCACGACCTCGACCCGGTGCGCCGCGAGGAACTCCGCCACCCACTCGTATCCCGGCTCTTCGACGATGGTCGGGTTCAGCCGGTCCATCACGTGGAGGCCGCGGACGCGCGCCTCGGCGACGAGCCAGCGGAAGTCCGGGTTCATCTCGGGCGTGCCGCCGGTGAGGTCGAGCGTGCCGACGCGATGGCGCCCGGCGACCGCGAGGGCGAGCGTCATCGTGGCGCGGTCCATGAGCTCGCGGCGGCTCGGGCCGGCGTCCACGTGGCAGTGGATGCAACGGATGTTGCAGAGGTAGCCGAGGTTCAGTTGGAGCGTCGCGAGCGCGGCGCGCCGGAGCGCGGGGAAGTCGCTCGCCTGGAGGCGCGTCCAGCTATCGAGCATGGGTCGCTTCCGCGACCGGCCGCGGCTCGGGCGTGACGAACGGCTGGATCAGGAGGGCCACGAGCGATTGCGCGTTCGCCGTCCGGAACTCGGGAAGCCCGACGGGCATCGTCGCCTCCGGGAGCCGCGGCGCCGCGCGGAAGGTGCCGAAGAGGCGATCCCACCACACCACGCTGAACCCGAAATTGCTGTCGGTCTCGTCGCGCGCGGTCGAGTGGTGGACGCGATGCAGCGACGGCGTCACGAGGAACCAGCGGAGCGGCCGCTCGACGCGCCCGGGAAACGCCACGTCGGTATGAGTGAAGAGCGCCCCGCTCTGCAGCACGAGCTCGAAGAGCAGGACGGCGACCGGCGCTGGGCCGATCGCGGCGATCGCGGCGAGCTTCACGGCCTGCGACAGCACGATCTCGAACGGGTGGAAGCGGACGCCGAGGGTCACGTCGAACGCGAGATCGGCGTGGTGCACTCGGTGCGCGCGCCAGAGGAGCGGCACCCGGTGCAGCAACCGGTGCTGGAAGTAGATCACGCAGTCGAGCGCCAGCACGGCGAGCACGACCTCCACCGGCTCGGGCCAGGAAAGCGCCGCGAAGAGCCCGACGCCGTCCGCGCGCAGACGCACCGCGAGCGCGATCCCGACGAGCGGCAGCACGGCACGCGTGACGAGCGTGTCGAGCCCGACCAGCGTCAGGTTCACGACCTGACGCCACGCCGGCCGCGCGTCGCCGCGACACGGCCGGCGGCGCTCGGCGAGCGCCAGCGCCGCGAGCAGGGTCACGAACGCGGCGCCGCGAATCGTCGGCTCGTCGGCGAGCAGCGCGGCGTCGGTCACACGCGCGCCCCTCGCTGCTCGCGCATCGCGCCGTCGCGTCCGAAGGTCGCGTCGAGCCAGGCGCCGAGCGCGGTCTGCGCCGGATGCGGCGCAGCGAGCGCCGTGAGCTCGCGCGCGACGAGCGTGAGATCGGCCGCCTCGTCGACGTCGGTCAGCGTCGGCAGCACGAGCCAGTCGCCGCCGTCGTCGAACGCCGCGCGGAAGTCGCGCGCCGTTTCCGGCCGGCTGTAGCCGACGCCGTCCCAGCGCGCCGGCGGCGGCGCACGATTCCCGGCATAGAGCCAGAACCCGCCGTCGCGCGCGGGGCCGATCGCCTGGTGCGGCGCCGGCGCGGCGCACCAGGCGAGCGCGTCGGCGAGCACGCGCACCTCGAGCTGCGGGGCATCGGCGCCGAGCAGCACACCGTGACCATGCCGCGCCACGAGCGCGGCGTGCACGCTCCCCATGCGCGCGCCGAGCCCACCCTCGCCCTGCGCGAGATTCGGAAGATCCGGCCACGCGCCGTCCGCGATGGCGCTCGGCTCGGCGACCGCCCAGTAGACGGCCGCGCCCGCCGCTGCCGCCGCCGTTGTCGCGACGGCCGCAACCGTCGCCGCCGCGCGGCGATGCCATGCGACCGCGCCCGCGTCACCGATCGTCGCCGCGAGCCGCGTCTTCACCGCGGAGTGTCCGGGGGTCTTCACGAAGATCGCGATCGCTCCGGCTCCGCTCATGCCACGCCTCGAACGCGGCGCGACTCGTGCCATGCCTGCTGCACGGTGAGCCGCAGGTGGCGGAGGGTCGTCGCGAGCCACCCGCCGTCGGCGTACTTCCGCGCGCTCGTGTAGAGCGGCGCCCCGGCCGCGACGAGCGGGACGTTGGCGCGCCGCGCCGCCCACACGAATGCGTGGTCCTCGCCGTGCGCGAGCCCCGGGTCGAAGCCGCCGAGCCGCTCGAACGTGCGCGTCGCGAGGAAAAATCCCTGGTCGCCGAACGGCAAGCCGAGGAGCCGGCTCCGAATGAAGGCGCCGAGGGCGTTCAGGCGGACGGCGCGCGGGCCGTCCGACGCGAAACGGAGATCGAAGTACCCGAGCGCGTCGGGCGCGCGGGTGAGGGTCGATGCGAGCGCGTCGACCGTCGTCGGGGCGAGCCGCGAGTCAGCGTGCAGGAACCAGAGCCACGTGCGCTCGGCCGCGTGCGCGCCGGCGTTCAGCTGCCGCGCCCGTCCCGGCGGCGCGACGAGCGTCACGACCTCGGCGCGGAGCGCCGCGAGGGGCTCGCGCACGGCGGGCAGGTCGGCGGCGGCGGTCGCGACTAGCACGATCCGCGCCGTCGCCGGCAGCGCCGCAAGCTCGGGCAGGAGCCCGCGCCACGCCTGCTCGCCGGGCCCGAGCGGCACCACGACCGCGAGGTCGGCGAGCGTCATTCCGCCCTCAGCAGCACGCCCCACCGGCGCCCGCGTCGCCGCCCGCAGCCGGCGCCGGCGCGCAATCGAAGAGGCCGAAGTGCGTCCGCGTGTCGCCGTCGATCCGGAAGTGCGGCGCGTAGCGCGAGCCGGCCAGCATGTCGGCGGTGTTGCCGCAGACCAGCATCGGCCGGGCGCGCTCGAAGCGGTGATGGTCGTCGAGCTCGAACGCATGCGGCAGCTCGGGAAGCGTGCCGAGGTAGGTCGCCACCTGCCCGTAGTCCTCGCAGCGATCCTCGAGCACGAGCTTGAAGGCGCGGACGGTGCGGGAGCGGAAGGTCACCATGCCGATCTTGCCCACGATCTCGGGGTCGCCGAGCGTGATCGGCTGGCTCGACACGACCCGCGCGTCGGCGCACCCGGCCGCGGCGATCAGGCGGCGGAAATCTTCGTGATAGAGCGCGCCGGCGAGGCACTCGCCGAGCAGCACCGGATCGCGCTGCAACGACGCCGGCACGCGCCGATCGGCGAACACGTCGGAGAAATAGAGCTCGCCCCCCGGCTTCAGCACGCGGAAGATCTCGCGGAAGACGCGGTCCTTGGCGGGCGAGAGGTTGACGACGCAGTTCGAGACGACCACGTCGACGCTGGCATCGGCGATGCCCACCGCCCCGAGGTCCTCGATATAGCCGTCGCGGAGCTCGACGTTCGAGCGCGCATGGCCGTACCGCTCGGCGTGCCACTCGCGATGCCGCCGCGCGATCGCGAGCTGCGCCGGCGTCATGTCGACGCCGATCACGTGCCCGCGCTCGCCGACGAGCCGGGAGAGCACGTAGCAATCGCGGCCCGTGCCGCATCCGAGGTCGAGCACGGTGCAGCCCTCGAGCGCGGGCGGCAGCGGCAGACCGCAGCCGTAGAAGCGCTCGCGGATCTCCGGGTGGACGTCCGCCACGAACGCTCGGAGGTGCGGCGGGACCGCGTCGCCCGCGCAACAGGCCGACGTCTTCAAGTCGGCGCTGCCGCGCAGCACCTCGCCGTAGTAGCGCCGGACGTCGGCGAGCGTATCGGTCGCCTCGAAGGTCGGCTCGTGTCGCATCAGCGTGTCGCTCCCGCGTCGTTCAGACGCCAATCGTACTCGAGGAACGTGACCGGCAGGGTCGCGGCGGCGATCCGCTCGCGTACCGGCGCGTCCGCGCTCAGGGCCGCCGCGTGCGGTGCCAGGAATTTCGCGACCGAGCCCGCGGCGCGCTCGAAGTCCTTCCCGTACCACGCGAAGATCTGCGACACCGCGAGCGCCTGCGCCGCCGGGTCGTACCGGTTGCGCTCGCGGTCGGCGAGGAAGCGCGTGGTCTGATCGCCGAGCTGCGCGTCGAGCGCCTCGCCGCGGTACGCCTCCGGGCGGAGCGCCGGACAGCCGATCGACGCGCAGTTGAGCGCGAAGTGGACGCGCGGCTCGTTCCTGCCGACGCCGCCGCGGATGAGGCCGTGCTCGATGTCGTCGAGGGAGCGGGTCGCGCCGAGGAGCGCGACGAAGCGCTGCTTCCATGGGCTCGAGAAGAGACCGCCGAGGTCCTTGATCGACGCGAGGTCCGGATGGCGCGTGAGCACGAGCGCGACCGTGTTCGCGTTGTAGGCATTCACGAGGAACGCGATCTGGTCGGCGACGGGCCACGTGGCGAGCTCCGGCTCGCCGACGGTCGCGAGCCCGTCACGGTACGCGTCGAGCGCCGCGCGATCGCGCGCGAAGCCGGCATAGTCGACGACGCTCGCGGTGCCCGCGGCGTTCCAGCGCACGTGTGCCGCAACGAGATCCGTCCACGCAGCGTGCGTGCGGTCGAACCCGTGGCCGGCCGTCGCGGCGACCGCTCCGAGCGCGGGCAGCGCCCAGAGCGCCAGCAAGGGGAGAGACACGGCGAGCGACGGCAGCTGGGCGCGCAGCATGAGGCGACCCTACTCACGCCCCGCGGCCCGCTCAACCCCGGCGCCAGGCGAAGAAGCGCTCGGCAAAGCGCAGCGCCGCCGGCGACGCGTGCGCGCGTTTCCACGCGCCGGCGACGGAGCGGTTGGCCTCCATCATGGTGGGGTAGATGTGGATCGTCCCGAGCAGCTTGTTGAGACCCAGACCGTGCTTCATCGCGGTCACGTGCTCGGCGATGAGCTCGCCCGCGTGCGCGCCGACGATCGTCGTGCCGACGATACGGTCGCTGCCGGCGGCGGTCAGCACCTTCACGAACCCGTGGTCGGCGCCGTCGGCGATGGCACGGTCGAGGTCGTCGAGACCGTAGCGGGTGACCTCGACCGCGACGCCCTGCGCGCGCGCCTCGTCCTCCGAGAGCCCGACGCGCGCGACCTCGGGCTCGGTGAACGTGCACCACGGAATCACGCGGTAGTCGGCGCGATACGACCAGAGGGGCGCCAGGAGACCGTTCACCGCCGCGTACCAGGCCTGGTGCGACGCGACATGGGTGAACTGGAACGGTCCGGTGACGTCGCCGCAGACGAGGATGTTCGGGAAGTTGGTGCGCATGAGCGGGTCGGCATCGATCGTGCCGTTCGCGCGGAGCTGGACACCGAGCTCTTCGAGGCCGAAGCCCGTGACGCGCGCCTGACGGCCGAGCGCCACGAGCAGCGTGTCGAACGGGAGCACCACCTCGCGGCCGTCGTGGGTGCAGACGAGGCGGCCGCCCGCGGCAATCGGATCGCTCGCAGGCTCGCGGTCGGGCTCGACCCGCACCGCACGGTGACCGGCCGCGATCGTGATGCCTTCGGCTGCGAAGCGCGTGCCGAGCTCGGCCGCCACGTCGGCGTCCTCGCGGGGCAGGAGCCGCGCCGCCATTTCGACGACCGTCACGGCGCTCCCGAAGCGCGCGAACGCCTGCGCGAGCTCGCAGCCGATCGGTCCGCCGCCGAGCACGACGAAGCGGCGCGGCAGCACCTGCAGCTGCCAAATCGTTTCACTCGTGACATACGGCACCGCGTCGAGCCCGGCGATCGTCGGGACGAGCGGCCGCGCGCCGGTCGCGACGACGATGCTCCGGGCCGCGAGCCGCCGGCCGGCGACCTCCACCTCCCACGGCGACACGAGGCGCGCGTCGCCGCGGATCACCTCGACGCCGAGCCCGGTGTAGCGCTCGACCGAGTCGTGCGGCGCGATCTGCGCGATCACACGCCGGACGCGGGCCATCACGTCGGCGAAGTCGAACTCCGCGTCCATGCGGGCGATCCCGAAACGGGCGCTGGCGCGCGCGTCGGCGAGGAGACGGGCCGTCCGCAAGAGCGCCTTGCTCGGCACGCACCCGGTGTTGAGGCAGTCGCCGCCGAGCGCGTCCTTCTCGATGAGCGCCACCTTCGCCTTGATGGCGGCCGCGATGTACGCCGACACGAGCCCGGCCGAGCCGGCGCCGATGACGATCATGTTGTAGTCGAAGTGACCGGGCTTCGGATGCTCGCGATACACGCGCCGGGCGGCGAGCGCGTCGGCGACCTTCCGCAGCACGAGCGGCAAGAGCCCGAGCACGACGAACGCGGCGACCAGCCCCGGCGACGCGACGTCGCGGAGGCTTGCGATTTCGGCGAGCTTGCTCCCCGCATAGACGTACGCGATCGTCGCGGGGAGCATGCCGATCTGGCTGACGACGGCGAACGTCGCCGTCCTGATCGGCGTGAGCGCCATCAAGAGATTGACGAGGAAGAACGGGACGAGCGGCACGAGGCGGAGCGTGAAGAGGTAGAACGCCCCGTCGCGCGCCACCCCCTCCTCGATCGGCCGGAGGCGCGCCCCGAACCGGCTCCGCACCGCGTCGCGCAGCACGAAGCGCGCGATCAGGAATGCGAGGGTCGCGCCGATCGTGCTCGCGAACGACACCGCGATCGTCCCGACGAGGACCCCGAAGAGCGCCCCGCCCGCGACCGTCAGGACCGCCGCGCCGGGAAGCGAGAGCGCGGTCGTCGCGACGTAGACCGCCATGTAGGCCGCGAGCGCCGCGACGGGGTGCGCGGCGCGCCAGGCGACGAGCGCGGCCCGGTTGGTCTTCAGCGCGTCGAGGCTGAGCAACCGACCGAGGTCGAAGACGAAGAACGCGGCGATCAGCGCCGCCACGACGACGACGAGCGCGACGCGCGCGCCGCGGCTCGCGCGCGGAGACGCCAGGTCGCTCACCGCCGCCCTTCCGCCGCGCGGGCGATCGCTCGCAGCATGCCGCGAAATACCAATTGATGGAGCGGATACACCAGCCACCAGTACGCCAGGCCCGCGAGCCCGACCGGGTCGAAGAGCGCAGTCTGGCGGATCACGGAGCCCTCGCCGTCGGGCGTCACCTCGAACTCGAGCCAGGCCCGGCCCGGGAGCCTCATCTCGGCCCAGAGGCGCAGCAGGCGATCGCGCTCGTAGGCCTCGACCCGCCACCAGTCGAGCGTTTCGCCGACCCGCAGGTCGTCGGGATCGCGGCGGGCGCGCCGGTGCCCGACCCCGCCGACGAGCAGATCGAGAAGGCCGCGGAGGTCCCAGAGCCACTCCGCGTAGTACCAGCCGGTCGCGCCGCCGATCCGCCGGATCGGCACGAAGGCCGCCGCCGGCGGGACCGCCACACGCACCGCGCGCGAGTCGACGAGGCGGCTCCCGAAGCGCACGTTCTCCCGGTCGGCCACGGGGCCGCCCGCCGAGAGCGCGTCCGACCACCGCGTCTGCGCGAACTCGGCGTCCTCGTTCCGGAGCGCCGCCGCGATCGCCTCGGGCATGCCGGTCGGACGGATGCCGAAGCTGCGCGCGGCGGTGTCGTCGTGCACGACGGTTTCGTGGCGCATGCTGTCGATGAGCTTCCGCCCGACCCGCGCGTAGAGCGGGGTCACGAGCCCGAGCCAGAGGCTCGAGAGCCGCGGGGTCAGGATCGGGACCGGGATCATGAGGCGGCGGAGGCCGCGCTGGCGGGCATATTCCCCCATGAGGTCGCGATACGAGACCTGGTCGGCGCCGCCGATCTCGAAGATCGGGCTGCCCGTGATCGGGAGGTCGCGCGCCGCGAGCAGGTAGCGCAGCAGATCGCCGATCGCGATCGGCTGCGCTCTCACGTCCACCCAGCGCGGCGTCACCATGATCGGCAGGCGCTCGACGAGCGACCGCACCATCTCGAAGGAGAGGCTCCCCGAGCCGATGACAATCGAGGCCCGCAGCTCGACGACCGGCACGCCGCTCGCGCGCAGGATCGTGCCGACCTCGTGGCGGCTCCGGAGATGCGGCGAGAGCTCGGCACGGTCCTCGCCGAGCCCGCCGAGGTAGACGATGCGGCCAACGCCCGCGGCGCGCGCCGCCGCGCCGAAGTTCTCGGCGCCGCGCCGGTCGTCCTCCTCGAAGGCCGCGGCCGAGCCCATCGAGTGGACGAGGTAGTAGGCGACGCCGACGCCGACGAGCGCCGCGTCGAGCGAGGCGCGGTCGAGCACGTCGCCGCGTACGACCTCGGTCGTCGACGGCGTCACCCGCGCCTGCAGGTGCTCCGGATGCCGCGCGACACATCGGACCTCGATCCCCTGACGCTCGAAAGCCGCGACCAACCGGCCGCCGATGTAGCCGGTCGCGCCGGTGATGAGGATCATCGTGCGGTCGGTCGGCTCAGCCGAGGATCTCGTTCACGCGGACGCGCATGTGCGGGAACGCGAGGGGCACGATCACCTGACCGCGCGCGTAGGTCGCCGAGGTGCGATAGCCGCGCAGCGCCGGCCGGCGGTGGACCTCGACCGTCTCCGCTTTCAGGTCGATCAACCAGACCTCGCTGAGCTCAGCTTTGCCGTAGAGCGGCAGCTTGAGCGCCCGGTCATAGCTCCGGCTCGAGTCCATTACCTCGATGCCAAGCAATACGTCGCGCGGCCGCGGATGCAGCTCGGCATAGAAGTCCGCGCGCGGGGCGAGCACACAGAGATCGGGTTGAGGCTCGGACCACCGATCAAGCACGATCGGATTTTGCACCCAGATCGTCGCGTGTTTCCGGAAGCGGTGAACGAGCAGAGCCGTCAAGCGCGCCACCGTGCTGGCATGCGGGGTCCCGATGGGGCTCATCTGAACGATCTCGCCGTCCAGGAGCTCGACGCGGTCGTCCTCGGTGAGCACGCCCGCCTCACCCATGCGGTGGTACTCGTCGACCGTGAAGCGCCGACGCGGTATGCGCACGGCGATCGCCGCGGTTCGGGTTCGGGGCACCATCGCGGCACTTACCACGAACGCTGCGCGCTGCAGAACCGGCGCGAAAGAGCGCCGAGTAGCTACCGCCCCGTCCCGACCATGAGCTCGAGCCTCGTTGAACGGTGCACCGGAATCGTCCATCGTGCCCGCCCATGCTCACCGGCGAGATTCGCAGTCAGATCGATCGCATCTGGGACACCTTCTGGTCGGGCGGCATCTCGAACCCGCTCGAGGTCATCGAGCAGATCACCTACCTGCTCTTCATCAAACGCCTCGACGAGCTGCAGACGCTGGAGGACCTGAAGGCCACCCGCCTCAAGTCCGCGAGCGAGCACCGCGTGCTCCCCAAGGGCAAGGATCCGAAAGGCCGGCCGTACGAGGAGCTGCGCTGGAAGCATTTCAAGAACGCCGCGCCGGCCGAGATGTACACGATCGTCGCCGAGCACGTGTTCCCCTATCTTCGCGACCTCGGCGGCGACGACTCGACGTACGCGCCACATGCAGGGCGCGCGCTTCACCATCCCCACACCCGCGCTCCTCGCCAAGGTCGTCGACCTCATCGACCAGGTCCCCATGGAGGATCGCGACACCAAGGGCGACCTCTACGAGTACATGCTCGCCAAGATCGCGACCGCCGGGCAGAACGGTCAGTTCCGGACGCCGCGGCACATCATTCAATTGATGGTTGAGCTGATGGCCCCGACGCCCAAGGACGTCGTGTGCGACCCTGCCTGCGGTACGGCCGGCTTCCTCGTCGCCGTTGGTGAGTACCTACGAAAGCACCACCCCGAGGTTCTGCGGGATGCCAAGCTCCGGAAGCACTTCCACGAAGGCCTCTTTCACGGGTTCGACTTCGACAACACGATGCTCCGCATCGGCAGCATGAACATGCTGCTCCACGGTGTCGAGAATCCCGACATCCGGTATCGCGACTCGCTCGCCCAGGATCACGCGGGTGAAGAGGAGAAGTATACCCTGGTCCTGGCCAACCCGCCGTTCGCGGGGTCGCTCGACTACGACAACACGGCGAAGGATCTGCTCGAGATCGTCAAGACGAAGAAGACAGAGTTGCTGTTCGTCGCGTTGTTCTTGCGGCTGCTGAAGCCCGGTGGTCGCGCGGCCGTCATCGTGCCCGACGGCGTCCTCTTCGGGTCGAGCAAGGCGCACAAGGAGCTGCGGCGAATCCTCGTCGAGGAACAGAAGCTCGACGCCGTCATCTCGCTGCCCGGCGGTGTGTTCAAGCCCTACGCCGGCGTCTCCACCGCCATCCTGGTCTTCACCAAGACCAACTCCGGCGGCACGGATCACGTCTGGTTCTACGACGTGGACGCCGACGGCATGTCGCTCGACGACAAGCGAACCGAGCTGCTGCCGCCGGAGAAGCTCGGCCCAGTGCCCAGGGTCGCGCTCAGCGCCGACGACTACGCGAAGAACAACCTGCCCGACATCCTCGCCCGCTGGGCGCAGCGTGACCAGGCAGAGCGCCAGAACCCGCGTACCGCGCAGAGCTTCTGCGTGCCCAAAGCCGACGTGGCCGCTCAGGGCTACGATCTTTCGCTGAACCGCTACAAGGAAGTCGTCAACGACGAAGTCGAGCACCGTCCGCTGGGCGAAATCCTGAAGGCCCTCGGCCAACTGGAGGCGGAGATTCAGCAGGGCATGAAGGAGCTGGAGGGGATGCTGAAGTGAGAAACGCGCCACTGCCTAGTGGGTGGAGCCTTGTCTCGTTGGACGAACTGCGGGCTGCCGGCGACTACACCTTTGTCGGTGGACCATTCGGTTCAGATCTGACGACCGCCGACTACGTCAGCGAGCCGGGAGTTCCGGTAATTCGCGGAACAAACCTCGGCGGCAAAGAGAGCCGATTTGTGGATGACGGATTCGTCTTCGTCACGGACGCAAAGGCGAACGTCCTCGTGCGAAATTCCGCTATCCGGGGGATGTTGTGTTTACGCAGCGAGGGACACTCGGACAGGTCGCAGTCATCCCTAAATTGGCACGCTTCGAAAAGTATGTGATCTCTCAAAGTCAAATGAAGCTCACGCCCGATTCATCCCGGGTCGATAGCCGCTTTCTTTATTATTATTTTCGAGCACCCAAGACACTTCATCGCCTCCTTTCCGAAACGCAGGCGACCGGCGTGCCGCATATCAACTTGGGGATTCTTAAACGGTTTCCCGTGATGCTGCCGCCGCTGACAGAGCAGCGACGGATTGCGGAGGTGCTGGACCGGGCGGAGGCACTACGAGCCAAGCGCCGCGCGGCCCTCGCCCAACTCGACTCCCTCACCCAATCCCTCTTCCTCGACCTCTTCGGCGAGAAGCTCGATGCACCGACCATTGATACACGAAAGGACCGCGCCCATGTGCTCAAGGGGTGCTCTTGGGAGTTGCTCACGGAGGTAGCTCGCCTAGCGACCGGGCACACTCCCGATCGCGAACGAAGCGACTATTGGAACGGCGAAATACCGTGGATCAGCCTGACCGACGTTCGCTCGCTGGATGGAGCGAATGCGACCAGCACGCTGCAAAACGTCACGCCACTCGGCATCGAGAATTCGTCGTCGGTTCTGCTGCCGAAGGGAACTGTGTGCTTTTCGCGAACAGCATCCGTAGGCTTCGTGACCGTCATGGGCCGTGAGATGGCGACCTCTCAAGATTTCATGAATTGGGTGTGCGGTCCAAAGCTCGACCCAACCTATCTCATGTGGGCGCTGATCATGTCGCGGCAGCGTTTGCTTGCCCTCAGTTCTGGCTCTACGCATCGAACAATTTACATGCGCGTGGTTGAGCAGTTCCGTGTCCTACTTCCCCCCATCGAGTTACAGCGCGAGTTTGCCAGCCGAGTGACGGCGGTCGAGGCGCTGAAGACGGCGCATCGCGCCTCACTGGCGGAGTTGGATGCCCTCTTCGCCTCCCTCCAGCACCGCGCCTTCCGCGGCGAGATCTGACGGCTTCTCCCCGAAACGCCCACGGCTCGCGTCTTCGACTCCTAAGAAATGCTGGTCAGTTTTTCTTGCGGCTGACCGTGGTCGTCACGTCGACGAGTATCCGACGACAGCCCAGACTCTGGACGCTATGGGAGGGCTGATGACACTCAGAGACCCTGCCACCAGAGGATACACTGCTTCGGGAAGATCCACAGATACAACACATCAATTCCTCAATCTATTTTCATTGATTCCGTCCGGAAAACATGGCACTTTTCCGGACAGAATGGCTCGATCGAAGTCGCCCGATAGCCTCGAACGCCGGTTGGAAAAGCAGATCATCAGCCGCGGCCGAGGCACCGTGTTTACGCCCAAGCAGTTCGCTCACACGGGGACCACTGCGGCCGTCGAAAAGGCCCTCCAAAGACTCGTGAAAGCGGAGTCGATCCGGCGGCTGGCCCGCGGGCTCTACGACTACCCCAAGATTCATCCCGAGCTCGGACCGCTCGCCCCAACGGTCGAAGCCATCGCCAAGGCCATCGCCCGTCGTGATCACGTCCACCTGCAACCGACCGGAGCCTATGCTGCCAACATGCTGCGACTCTCGGAGCAGGTGCCGATGAAGGTCCAGTTTCTGACCGACGGTCCCGCCCGTCGCATCCGGGTGGGTCGCCGCGAGATCACGCTGAAGCGAACCTCACCCCGCAATGTCGCCGCAGCGAACCGGACGAGCGGCCTCGTCATCCAGGCTCTGCGTCATCTCGGAAAGTCGAAGGTGACTACCGATCGCATCAAGCACCTCCACACCCTGCTGCCTCCCCACGATCGTGCCCGCCTGGTGGACGACCTCCGGCTCGCCCCCGCATGGATGCATCCGCACCTCCGTTTCATCGCCAACGGTCCCACCCCATGACATCGGCGTTCGCCACCCTGCCGCCCGCGGATCGGGCCGCTCGGATCGAAGAGGCGGCCGACCGCCTCGACCTCCCGGCCGTAGTCGTCGAGAAGGACTTCTGGGTCTGTTGGATCCTCGGCCGCATCTTCGCCAATCCCGAGTTGGCCCCACATCTGACTTTCAAGGGCGGGACCTCCCTCTCGAAGGTCTTCGGTGCGATTCAACGATTCTCGGAAGACGTCGACCTCTCCGTTTCGCCGATTTTCCTCGGTTGGAAAGAGAGCGATCTGGACGAGGCTCCTTCTCGGAGCATGCGCGGGAAGCGCTTCGCCAAGCTCGAAAAGGAATGCATGACGCGCGTGCAGGGCGTCATCCAAGAAACCCTGGAGCAGGCAATCCGCGAGAGCCTCGGAGTGCGATCGGACGGCAGGTCATGGCTTGCCTATGAGGTCGACGGCACTTCGAATTCCCCGGTCCTGGTTTTCGAGTATCCCGGCGCTCTTCGGTTCCAGTCGGGCTACATCTTTCCGGCGGTCAAGCTCGAATTCGGCTCGCTCACGGATCAGCGACCCGTCGGAAAGCATCCCATCCGGTCGTTCGTCGCCGAAGCCCTGCCCGGAGCTTTCGGCGACTGGCACGCGGAGGTCGTCGCCCTCGAGATCGAACGGACCTTTTGGGAGAAGGCGACCATTCTCCACGCCGAATATCATCGACCGGCGAATCAGCCGATCCGCGAACGCCTCGCACGGCACTACGCGGACCTCGCGACCCTCTGGAAGCATCCAACGAAGCAGAGCGCCCTGGATAACCTCGCTCTCTTGAAGCGGGTCGGGCTCTTCAAGACCCGCTTCTTCTCTTCGAGCTGGTCGAGCTACGAAACGGCGTACCCGCCGAGCTTGCGACTCTGCCCCGTCGATGCCCGTCTCGGTGAGATCGAACGCGACTACCGCGAGATGGAGCCGATGTTCCTCGCGACGCCCGCCCCCTTTTCGGAGATCGTCCGAACGCTTCGTGAAGCCGAGGAAGCCATCAACCGTCTCTAGTCGCGGCTGCGCGTCCGCGCCTCGAAGCGCACCGCCGCACGAATCTCCACCACCGAGCACCCGTAGTCCTCGGCCAGGTGTCTCAAGGATTCGCCGGCACGTCGGCGGCCGGCGACCACGGCGGTGCAGATGCCGGTGCCTGCAATCGTGGGCTGGCCGAATCCCCGGAACGGATCGATCACGACGATTCGGGAGTCGCCGCCGTGACCGGCGATGACGGGGTAGACGGCGACGGGCGCACCGGCCGCATCCCGCGCGATCCGGCCGAGGCAGCCGTCTGGCTGGGGTTGTCGGAGTGCCTCGAGCTCATGCACCTCGACGAGGTTCCGGAAGGACAGCATCGGCCGTTTGGCATGGGCCACATCGGTCAGCCGCCCGGTCGCGACCCACCTTCGCAACGTCGATGCGGGCAGATGGATATACCGGGCGGCCTCGGCGATCGGGTAAGCCGGGACCTCCCGGGGATCCATCCCGGCGTATGCGATGTCCTTCGCTCGGTCGATCTTCATACCTGGCTTGGTGTACAGAACCGCCCCGTGAGGCGTTAAAGGAACGTACCTGTTTTTTTAACCGGGATGGAACTCTGACCTCGAATTTCCACTTCCTCGCCGACGAGTGGCCCCGGCTCTTCGAGTCGGCGACGCGGATGGAGACGTTGGCGCACGCCGATCCGCGAGCGGCCTGCTTTCACGCGCGCTGGGCGCTCGAGCAGGCGGTGCAATGGCTGTATCGCGCGGACGGGTCGCTCAGGACGCCGTATCAGGATCACCTGACCGCCCTGCTGCACGAGCCGACCTTCCGGACGTTGGTCGGGCCGATCGTCTTCGCAAAGGCGAAGATGGTGAAGGACCTCGGGAACCTCGCGGTTCACAGCCACAAGAAGATCGCGGTCGAGAACGCGGTGACGGCGGCGCGCGAGCTCTTCCACGTGCTCTTCTGGATTGCGCGGCGCTACGCACGCCGCACGACGCCGAGCGACACGCTGCGCTTCGACCCGGGGCTGTTGGCACCCGCTCCGGGCGCACCGTCCGTGCAGTCGCTCGATCAGTTGCGGCAGCTCGAGCAGACGCTCCGCGAACGCGACGGCAAGCTTGCGATGCTGGACGAGGAGATCGCGCGTCTCCGCGCCGAGATCGCACAAGCGAAGCGCGCCAACGACGCCCGGCCGGATACGCACGACTACTCGGAAGCCGACACTCGAACCTCTTTCATCGACGTGATGCTGAGAGAGGCCGGCTGGACGCTCGCCGACGCGCGCGACCGCGAGTTCGAAGTCGACGGCATGCCCAATCAGCACGAGAAGGGCTACGTCGACTACGTCCTCTGGGGCGACGACGGCCTACCGCTCGCGGTGGTCGAGGCGAAGAAGACGAGCGTCAGCCCCGGGCGCGGCCAACAACAGGCCAAGCTCTACGCCGACTGTCTCGAGCGCCGCTTCGGGCGCCGTCCGGTGATCTTCTACTCGAACGGCTACGAGCATTGGCTCTGGGACGACGTCACCTACCCGCCGCGCGAGGTGCAGGGCTTCTACACCAAGGACCAACTGGAGCTGCTGATCCAGCGCCGCACGACGCGGCGGCGTCTCGCCGACGCGCCGATCGCCGCGGCGATCGGCGAGCGTGGCTACCAGCAACGCGCGATCCGCCGCATCGGGGAAGCCTTCGAGAACGATCACGACCGGAAGGCGCTGATCGTCATGGCGACCGGCGCGGGCAAGACACGCACCGTGATCGCGCTGATCGATCTCCTGATGCGCTGCAACTGGGTGAAGCGCGTCCTCTTCCTCGCCGATCGGAACGCGCTCGTGAAGCAGGCCGTGCGCGAGCTCAACAAGCACCTGCCGGGCACACCGCCGGTGAATCTGGTCACCGAGAAAGGCAAGGACGGCCGCGTCCTGGTGTCCACCTACCCGACGATGATGGGCCTCATCGACGAGTCACGCGACGGGCAGCGCCGCTTCGGCGTCGGCCACTTCGACCTGATCGTGATCGACGAGGCGCACCGCTCGGTCTACCAGAAGTATCGCGCCATCTTCGATTACTTCGACTCGCTGCTGGTCGGTCTGACGGCGACCCCGCGCGACGAGATCGATCGCAATACGTACGGGCTCTTCGACCTCGAGACCGGCGTCCCGACCGACGCCTACGAGCTCGCCGACGCGATCAAGGACGGCCACCTCGTGCCGGCGAAGGCCGTGTCGGTTCCGCTCAAGTTCCAGCGCGAAGGCATTCGCTACGCCCAGTTCTCCGAGGACGAGAAGGACGAGTGGGACGCGATCGAGTGGGACGAGGACGGACACGCGCCGGAGCGCGTCGAGCCCGAAGCGGTGAACCGCTGGCTCTTCAACCAGGACACCGTCGACAAGGTGCTCGAGCACGTGATGACGAACGGCGAGAAGGTCGCCGGCGGGGATCGTCTCGGGAAGACCATCATCTTCGCCAAGAACCACAAGCACGCCGAGTTCATCTGCGAGCGCTTCGACGTCCACTATCCGAAGCTGAAGGGCGCGTTCGCCCGCGTCATCGACTTCCAGATTCAATACGTCGAGACCTTGATCGACGCCTTCGGCAAGCGCGACAAGCCGCCCCACATCGCCATCTCGGTCGACATGCTGGACACCGGGATCGACGTGCCCGAGGTCGTGAACCTCGTCTTCTTCAAGCTCGTCCGCTCGAAGACCAAGTTCTGGCAGATGCTCGGCCGCGGCACGCGCCTCTGCCCCGATCTCTTCGGGCCGGGCGACGACAAGAAGCTCTTCAAGGTCTTCGACTACTGCCAGAACCTCGAGTTCTTCGGCGAGAACCCGGACACGATCGAGGGCGGCGGCACCCCGTCGCTCGGCACGCGGCTCTTTCGGACCCGGGTCGAGCTGATCGGCACGCTCGACGACGGCGCCGAGCCGGTCGCGGCTGAGCAAACCATGGAAACCGCACGTCACGGCGCACCGACGACGGCGCGCGAGCTGCGCGAGGATACCGCCGAGCTGCTGCGGTCCGAGGTAGCGCAGATGAACGTCGACAACTTCGTCGTGCGCCCGCAACGCCGGCTCGTCGAGCGCTACGCGAGGCCGGAAGCGTGGCTCACCCTGAGCCCCGAAGCGCGTGGAGACCTCAGCCGCGACCTCGCGGGGCTGCCTTCGGAGCTGCCCACCGAGGACGTGGAGCCGAAGCTCTTCGACCTCCTGCTGCTCAATCTGCAGCTCGCCGTGCTCCGGGACGAGCCGG
>JANNPN010000197.1:0-5601 GCA_031400185.1 Polyangiaceae bacterium | reverse complement strand
GAGCTCGCCGATCGTCAGGCGGTCGACGCGCGCCATCAGCGGCTGCTTCATGTCCTTCTCGAACGCGCGGACGCCGACCATCGGGTCACCGGCCGCGTCGCCGACCACGCCCTCGGCCGCGATCGTCACGGCGACCATGAGAGAGCCGTCGGGCGCCGCCCCAGCGACGTGCGTCGCGCCGTTCTCGGTCTTCCAGTCCGGTGGAAAGCGGACGTGAAAGCCGAGCTCCGGGTGGAGGAACGTCGTCTTCTCGAAGACGCCCTGGGAGGCGCTCTGCCCGACCACGACGCCGTCGAGGTGCGCGAGGAACGCGTCCCGCGTCGCCGCGGTGCCGGCTACGACCGTACGTGGGAGGTCGCCGGCATACGCTGCCGTGGCCCGGGCCCGCTCCGGAGTCGTCGGATGGGAGTCGAAGAAGCTCGGCCGGCGCCGCGGCTCGTCGCCGAGGGCCGCGACGCGCTCGAGGGTGGCGAGCGAGCGCCCGAGCGCCGCAGGATCGAACCCGGCACGCGCGGCGATCTCCTGCCCGACCCGGTCGGCCTCGCGCTCCTGCTCGCGGCTGTACGGCGCCAGCAACGCCTCGGTGGCGAGGGATCCGCCCGCCTGGAAAAGACTTCCGAGGAGCGGGCTCGCGAGGCTGGTCACGCCCGACACGACGCCCGTCAGGATACCGGCGGGAAGCTCACGCGTGAGCCTCTGCGCCGCATGGCGGGCGGCGATGTGGCCGACCTCGTGCGCGAGAACGCAGGCGAGCTCGTCCTCGTCGTTCATGACGACGAGGAGTCCGCGACTCACGTAGACGTGCCCCGGCACCGCGAACGCGTTCGGCTCCGGCGTGTCGACGACGTGGAACCCGTACGGCACGTCCTGCCGCGGCGAGCTCGCTGCGATCCGATTGCCGACGCTCCGCACGTACGCCACGAGCGCCGCGTCGTCCACGAGCCCCATCCCACGCGCGACCGCCCGCGCCTGCTCCGCCCCGATCTCGAGCTCGGTCGCCCGCGACACCACCGTCACCTCGGGGCGCCGCGTCACCGGATTCACCGCGCAGCTGACCACCACGGTCAGGACGAGCAGCAGCGCGGCACGCGACATGGGCGGCGCTTCCTAGAGCACCCCCGTCGCGCGCGCAAGGAGCGCCACGGCGCTACCGCCGCCCGCTGTGGCGTTGCCGATCAGCGTCGCGACGATCGGTGACATGCGATGCGCCTTGCGGGTTCGTGTTGCGTCGCTGCGTCATTCGATGCCGCCGCCGACGGTGCGCAGGAAAACATGTCGTCTCACCTGTGCAGGGGATTGACCGCCCGCCACGACGGGCCCATGCTCGCCCTCGTTCCGATACTCCCACCTGCTGCGAGGCAGACATGTTTCACGCGCGGATCGTTTCACCCCGCGGCTCCCTGTACTTTGCCGCGGAGGCCACGCCGTACGATCTAGAGAATCTGCGGACGCACGTGCACGACCTTCGCGCGGCGAAGAGCGCGGACACGACGCTCGAGCTTCAGATCGACCGCCCAAGCAGCAATGCGGCCTATCAACGAGTGTCGACGTTCCTGCAGCAGCTCGAAGCCGAAGGCGTTCACACGAGCTTCAGCTTGTCGCCGTTGGCACCGTCGGTGGGACGCGCCGGCGGTGCACCGAAGCTGCGCGGCATTGCACGACGCGGGTCGATCTGACCCGTCCGTCAGCAACATCCGAGACACGGCAGCTCCACGACCCCGTTGATCGTATGGTTCCCGAGCACGACTCCAGTCGACCGTCCGTTCGGTCGGCCAGGTCGTTCCACCGCCCCGGCTCCGGCCAGCACGGGCCATTTTCGGTGTGGACGAAGTGCTCGCCGCCGCAACAGTTGTCCGGGGCGCGCCCTTCCCACGCGAAAAAGCTCGCCGGCGTGCCGTCGGCCCACACGTATTGCCTTGGGCGGCGCTGTCCGTGAGTCCGATCACCGCGAATGGCGATCAGAAGCGCGTCGACCCGACGGGCGAGCTCGACGGTCAACGCAACCGTCTGGTCGCTGCGAACCTTGGTCGAACCCTCGATGGAGGGGATGTCGATCCGCGAGCCCGGATTCGGAGGAGGCCGAGGCGCAACACCCCGGCGCCGCCCTCACCATCGACCCGCTTGACCAGGGTGCCAAAGCGCGTCCCGCACGAGACCGATACGGGAAGCTGCGCCGCCATCCGCAGCGTCGCGACCCCGTCGCTCACCGACACGCTGCCGTTACCGTCGACGTCGCACGCCGATCCGCCGCACGCTTCTCCGAGGCCCGCCGCGGACCCTAGGATCACTACGCCGTCGGTGAGGTTGATCGTGCCCGATCCGTCGGCATCTCCACACGTCTGCGCGACGACGGTCTGCGCCGCGAGCCCGACCACCATCGCGGCGATGGCGATACCTCTGGACATCGAGCCCACACTCGGCACGAGCGGCACCCCCTTTCCGGACGTCGTCGCTCGACCAACGAGCGCCGACGCATGGCGGATCGAGGGAGTACGGTCTCGCATGCCGCTCGTGCAAGGCGGTTGCCGCGAAAACCGTGCCCCGTTTCGGAGCGGCTCGTCGCGATCTGCGGCGCTCAGTGCACGCGCGATGCGACCGGCACGCGCGTCGGCGCCGGCGCGTGGGGCTCGCGCTCGGTCGCCCACCGCACGAGGAGCGCGTCGAGCGAGAGCGGTCCGGGCCCGGCGACGCCGAGCCAGACGAGAAGCGCGACGTAGCACCACTCGATGAGCCCGAAGAGGTCGCCGACCGAGCCGACGTTCTCGCTCTGCGCGGTCAGGATCGCGACGGTCATCGTGATGATGAGCGGGACGCTCGCGACGCGGGTGAAGAGCCCGACGAGCACGAGCGCCCCGCAGACGAGCTCGGTGCCGGCCGCGAACGGCGCTTGCAGCTCGGGGTGCGGGATGCCGAGCTCGCCGAAGTAGCCGATCACCTGCTCGAGGTTGTGGAGCTTCCCCCACCCCGAGAGGACGAAGATCCAGCCGACGGTCCAGCGCGCGAGCGTCGGGCCGGCCCATGAGAGCGCACCGGCGATCGCGAGGATCAGGCGGCGCAACGCCAGCATGCCGTCGATGATACCGTTCATGATTTCACTCCGTCGTGGAACTTCACGAGGTCTTTCGAAAACACGAGGTCCAGCGTCCAATCGAGCGCGACCCGCTGGGTCACGTCGAGGTCGCTCGCCGCGACCTCGTGCAGCATCGGGGTGCAGAGGAAGAAGTTGTCGCGGTTGACGATCGAGCCGTCGACCTCGTCGCGGGCTTTCAGGCGACGTTCGAGCTCGAGGGCTGCGTAGATGCCGCCGAAGCCGCCGCCGGCGATGAGGATGCGTCTCTTGGTCGGGCGCGCCATGCCCTTCAGATGCCGGCGGCGGCGCGGGGATTCAGCGCGGGTGGAGGTCCGAGCCGTCCCCTTCCGACCGCGGCAAATCGTCGGTGATCGCGAACCACGGCGCTTTCTCCGCAACGTAAACGTGTGCCGCCGGGCGCCGTCCCGGGTCCCCGTCGATCGCCCCGAGCCGCAACCGCAGCGTGTCCGGGTCGCCGGCCCGCCGGCTCCAGAGCGGCGAGCCACACACGCGACAGAAGGCGCGGTACTTCCCCGGCGACGACTCGTATTCGGTGATCGCCTCGGCGCCCGTGAGCAGGCGGAAGTACTTCCGCCGCGCCGGCGCAGCGACGACGAACGCCCCGCCCTGCACGCGGCGGCAGGTTTCGCAGTAGCAATAGGTAACGGCGCCGAGCCTGCCGTCGACCGCGTAGGTGATCCGACCGCAATGACATCGTCCGCTGAGCATCGTGCCCTCCTGGCGGCCGACCTCTACGCAACCCGGGCGCTCGACTCCACCCCGAAAGCCTCCGACGTCTCGTCCGTTTCCGCCATGACGGCGCGCCCGGTCGGTCGACGGCCCCGGTCTACGCGCCCTGATCGCACCGCGGCGCCGACACGCTGACCCGTGAGCCCTTCTCTTGGCGCTGGCTCAACGCGTCGTCTCGAGAGCTGTTCGCACGGCCTCCCGCAGCGCGTTCAGGTGGTCCTGGCACTGCGCCATGATTTTGCGCTTCTGGCCCACTGCAGCCTGCAACGCCGGACATTGCGTTCTGCAATGTGCCGATACCGCGTCACGCACGAATCGCGTGCTGTGCCGGCCGACCTCATCCGGCATGCGCGTTGCTCCTCGGTCATCATCGGAGGCGACCATGGACCTTGTCTATCTCGGACTGACCGTCGGCTTCTTCGCGGTCTCACTGGCGCTGGTCGAGCTGCTCGACCGGCTATGAGGATGATCCCATGACGATCTTCTACGTGCTCGGAGGCGTCGTGAGCCTCGTGCTCTTCGTCTACCTCTTCGCTGCCCTCCTCAAACCGGAGCTCTTCTAATGACGGGGAACGCGTTCCTGCAGGTGGGAATCTACGTCGTCGTCCTGCTCGCGCTGGCCAAGCCCCTGGGCAGCTTCATGGCGCGCGTCTACGACGGCAAGCCGACGTGGCTCGACCCGGTATTCCGCCCGGTCGAGCGCCTGGTGTACCGAGTCTGCGGCGTCGATCCCGACGTAGGGATGGACTGGAAGACCTACGCGGTCGCGATGCTGCTCTTCAACGCCCTCGGCATGCTCGCGGTGTACGGCCTGCAGCGCTTGCAGGGCGTCCTGCCGCTGAATCCCCAGGGCTTCGCCGGCGTCACGCCCGACTCGTCCTTCAATACCGCCGCGAGCTTCGCGAGCAACACCAACTGGCAGGGGTACGGCGGCGAGGCGACGATGAGCTACGCGACCCAGATGCTCGGGCTCGCCGTGCAGAACTTCGTCTCGGCCGCGAGCGGCATGGCCGTCCTGGTGGCGCTGATCCGCGGCTTTCGCAACGCCGCGACGCGCGAGATCGGCAACTTCTGGGTCGACCTCACGCGCAGCACCCTCTACATCCTGCTGCCGCTCTCGCTCGGCCTGGCGCTCGTGCAGACCTCGCAGGGGGTGGTGCAGAATTTCAGCGCCTACACGAACGTTCCGCTCCTCCAGGCGACCTCGGTCACGACCCCCGTCAACGACGCCGACGGCAACCCCATCCTCGACGCGCAGGGCGAACCCAAGACCGAGACCACGGCCGTGACCGAGCAGACCCTTCCCATGGGTCCGGCGTCCTCGCAGATCGCGATCAAGCAGCTCGGCACCAACGGCGGAGGCTTCTTCAACGTCAACTCGGCGCATCCGTTCGAGAACCCCACCCCGCTCTCGAACTTCTTCGAAATGCTGGCAATTCTGCTGATCGCCGCCGCGCTCTGCTACACCTTCGGCCAGATGGTCGGCGACACCCGCCAGGGGTGGGCGATCCTCGCCGCCATGACCGTCATCTTCATCGCCTCGCTCGCGCTCTGCGCGTGGGCGGAATACCGCGGCAACCCGCGGCATGCCGCCGCCGGCGCCGACATCATCGCGAGCGACGTGCAGCCGGGCGGCAACATGGAGGGCAAGGAGGTGCGCTTCGGCGTCGCCAACTCCGCCCTGTACGCGACGGTGACCACCGCCGCGTCGTGCGGCGCGGTCAACTCGATGCACGACAGCTTCACCCCGATCGGCGGCCTGGTGCCGCTGGTCAACATCC
>JANNPN010000160.1:0-18891 GCA_031400185.1 Polyangiaceae bacterium | reverse complement strand
AACCCATGGTTTTGCACGGGCTAGTCGATTTTGCGCTGGTTGGTGTAGGAGGCTAGCTGAATGACCGTTGCAGGGAGGGCTCCGGGGAGCCGCACCTCGCGTGTGCGAAAGACAGAGAAGCTGCGGCGGGCAGTACGCGCTGGGCGCCGGGAACCCGGCGACCGTAGGCGCCCTCCCTGACCCACCCGCCGCCGACACCGAACGACGACCGCGCGCGGCACACCGAGGCGCTGGTGCGGTATCGAACTGAGACACTCGACATCCAACTGTCGGCCTCACCCTGTTTGGACTAGAGTCGCGGGTGATGTCCGGGCCGCTCGTCGATCGCCGCGCCGCGCTCCGCACGCTCTGTGCGGGCGGCGCGCTTGCATGCGCCGCGCGCCTTGGGCTCTGGCGTGTCGACCGCGCGACGGCGGCGGAGGTCGGCCCGTTCGGGCCGTTGCAACCGGTCGTCGACCGCTCGACGGGGCTCCGACTGCTCCGCCTGCCGCCCGACTTCACCTACGCCTCGTTCGGGTGGGTCGGCGACCCGCTCGAGTGCGGGTCGATCACGCCGGCACGCCACGACGGCATGGCGGTCGTGCGCGCGCAGGGCGATCGCGTCTGGCTCGTGCGCAATCACGAGGTCGGCCTCGGACGGACGTTCGGTCCGCCGGCGATCACGTACGATCCGCGGTGCGGCGGCGGCACGACGACGCTCACCTTCGACGTGCGGCGCGGCGAGTGGGAAGGCGCCTGGGCGAGCCTCGCCGGCACGCTCATCAACTGCGCCGGCGGGCCGACGCCTTGGCACACCTGGCTCTCGTGCGAGGAGATCGTCGTCGACGGCGGCGCGCGGCACGGGTTCGTCTTCGAGGTACCCGCGCCCGGTGTGGCGGACCCGCGACCGCTGCCGGCGCTCGGCCGCTTCGTGCACGAGGCCGCCGCGGTCGATCCCGCGACCGGCATCGTCTACCTGACCGAGGACCGCGAGACCGCCGGCTTCTATCGGTTCGTCCCGACGACGCGCGGCGACCTGCGGCGCGGCCGGCTGCAGATGCTGCGGGTGAAGGACGACAGCGCGGATCTCTGCGGCGGCAGCACGAAGGAAGCGACGTTCGACACGACCTGGGTCGACATCGAGGACCCGACGCGCGCCCACACGCCGGGGACGGGCGACACGCTCGGGGTCTTCCGTCAGGGCCGGAAGCGCGGCGGCGCCACCTTTCGCCGCCTCGAGGGCTGCGCCGCGGACGGCACGCGCGTCGTCTTCACGTCGACGAGCGGCGGCGCCGCCGGCGCGGGACAGATCTGGACGTACGAGCCGGCCGAGGAGCGCCTCCGCTGCCTCTACGAATCCCCCGACCGCGGCGCGCTCGACTACCCCGACAACGTCGCCATCGGACCACACGGCGGCCTCCTCCTCTGTCAGGATCAGATCGGTCGCCCCCAGCGCCTCTACGCCTTGACGGCGGCACACGGGATCTTCCCGATCGCAGAGAACGCGATCACCCTCGCCGGCGAGCGCAGCGACATCCGCGGCGACTACCGCGGCTCCGAGTGGGCCGGCGCCGTGTTCCACGGCGACTGGCTGTTCGTGAACATCCAGGCGCCCGGTGTGACCTTTGCCATCACCGGCCCGTGGCATCGCGCCACGATCTGACTCGCGCCTACGATCTTCCGAAACCGCCGCTGATGCTGATCGCTTGCCCCGTCATCCACGAGGCGTGCGCGGAGGCGAGGAACGCGATCATGGGCGCAATGTCCTCCGGGCGGCCGAGGCGGCCGAGGGGATAGTAGCGCGCCCATTCTCGTTCCATGTCGTCGGTGATGTAGGAAGTCATCGGCGTCCGCGTCACGCCGGGGCAGACGGCGTTCACGGTGATGCCGAAGCGCCCGAGCTCGATCGCAAGCCCCTTGGTGAGCGAGATGACGCCACCCTTCGTGGCACCGTAGACCACGATCCGCTTCTCGTTCCCCTTCCCCGCCTCCGACGCGAGGTTGACGATGCGGCCGGCACGCTGCGCGATCATGCGCTCCGCGGCCGCCCGGCAACAGTGCATCGTCCCACGGAGGTTGATGTCGAGCATCGCTTCCCAATCGCCGTCGTCTGGATCCGACTCCATGAAGAGGCGCGGAATCCCGCCGACCCCCGCGCTGTTCACGAGCACGTCGATCCGCCCGAACGCCGCGACCGCCCGCGCGATCAACGCCTCGCACTGCGCGTACTCCCGCACGTCGACGCGCTGCCCGACGACTGTGCCCCCGAGCTCGGCAACGGCACGCGCCAGCGCATCGTCCTGGACGTCTCCGAGCACGAGCTTCGCGCCCTCGCCCGCGAACGTACGCGCCGTCACGAGCCCGATCCCCGACGCCCCGCCGGTGATGACGACGACCTTGTCTTGCAGCGCGAGATCCATTCCCCCCTCCGAGAGCTGACAGCTCAGCCCGGAACCATAGCCGACCGCTCAAACAGGTCCAGATGCGAGGCGCGACCGAACGAACGCGGAGGCGTAGCGGAGCTACGCCGCACAAGTGAGAGAGGGAGCAACGAAGCAGATGGGCCTGTTTCAGCGGTCGGCGGAGTACTCGTGGCGAAGGAGCGCAAAGAGGTGCTGATCCAGAAACTTCCCGCCGACGAAATGCGCCTCGCGGAGCAATCCCTCACGCCGCATGCCGAGACGCTCGGCGACGCGCTCGCTGCGTTCGTTGCCGACGGCGCAGCGGACGACGATGCGGTGGAGCCCGACGGCGCCGAACGCGAACCCCAAGACCGCGTGCGCGGCGCGGGTCACGTAGCCCCGCCCCTCGGCCCCCGCCGCGATCCAGTAGCCGAGCTCGGCGGAGCGATCGAACCACTCGACGTAGTGGAGGCCGATCGTGCCGACGACGGTGCCGTCGACGCAGATGGCGAGCACCAGGCTTCGTCGGCGCCGGCGCTCTTCGGTGGCGTCGGCGATGAAACGTGCGCTGTCGCGCTCGGTGCGGGTCTCATCGACCCAGGGGAGCCAGCGGCCGAGGCGTTCGCGCTCGGCGTCGATCAGGCGGAAGAGCGTGCACGCGTCGGCGGCAAGGAGCGGGCGCAGCCAGAGCTCGCGCTCACGGATGTCGACGCGCTCAAAGGGGAATGCGGGCGCGTCCCACGCTCGACTGGTCCCCATCGCATCCTCGGGTCCGCCGTTCAGCTCCCGCGCCGACGGCTACTCGTCGGCGTTCCACTCTTCGTCGTCGTCGTCGTCATCGTCGTCGTCGAGATCATCATCATCGTCGTCGTCGAGATCGTCGTCGTCGTCATCGAAGTCTTCGTCTTCCTCGCGCAGCCACATGGACCCCTCCTTTTGCAGCGGGCAAGGTCGCTTAGCGACGGTCCGGAACCTTGTCAATCGGCAAACGCCGACCGCGAACATCTCAATGATAGATGTCCATGAGCTCGATCACGCCGAGCTCCTTGAGACGCGAGAACAGGTAGCCCTTGATCTCTTTCGCGGTGCTGAGCGTGCGTACGTCGCGCGCGACTTCCTCGGCGAGCGAGAACGGAACCGAGCGGATGAAGCGCTTGATGACCGGCACGAAGAACGGCCCCATGCTCAGATCGTCGAGGCCCATGCCGAGGAGCGGGAGGGTCGCGAGCGGGTCGGATGCCATCTCGCCGCACATGCCGACGAGCTTGCCGGCGTCCTTTGCCGCCTGCGCAACCTCGGCGATCGCGCCGAGCACGGCGGGGTGCAGCGGCTCGTAGAGCGGGGCCACCTTGGAGTTGTTGCGGTCGACGGCGAGCAGGTACTGGATGAGGTCGTTGGTGCCGATGCTGAAGAAGTCGACCTCCTCGATGAGGCGCGGCGCCAGATACACCGCCGCCGGGACCTCGATCATGATGCCGATCGGCATCGCGCGGTCGTACGGCAGCCCGGCCTCGTCGAGCTCGCGGCGCGCCTCCTCGAGCAACTCCTTGACTCGACGGATCTCTTCGACGCTCGAAATCATCGGGAACATCAGCCGCACGCGTCCCGTGGCGCCGGCGCGCAGAATGGCGCGGAGCTGCGCCTTGAAGATGGTCGGCATCTCGAGCGAGATGCGGATCGAGCGCCATCCGAGGAACGGGTTCTCCTCCTGCTGCGTGGTGAGGTAGCTCGCGTACTTGTCGGCGCCCAGATCGAGGGTCCGGATGGTGATCGGACGGCCGGGCATGCGGTCGATGACCTTGCGGTAGAGCGCGAGCTGCTCCTCCTCGCCGGGGAAATCCTTGTACGAGAGGAACGGCACCTCGGTGCGATAGAGCCCGACGCCTTCGGCGCCGTGATCGCGCGCGAAGTTGAGATCGCCGATGAGCCCGATGTTCGCGTAGAGGTTCACGCGGTGGCCGTCGGTCGTCTCGGCGGGAAGATCGCGGATCGCCTCGAGCTCGAGGTTGAAGGCGCGATACTCCTTGGCGAGCCGCTGATACTCGCGGCTCACGTCGACCCCCGGGTTGACGTAGACGACGCCGGAGTTGCCGTCGACGATCATCTCGTCGCCCTCGTGCAGCACGTCGGCGATGTGGCCGACGCCGACGACGGTCGGGATCTCGAAGGACTTGGCGAGGATCGACGCGTGCGAGGTGACGCCGCCGGTCGCGAGGACGATGCCCTTCAGGCGCTCGTGCTCCATGAGCGAGAGGTCGGTGAGCGTGAGATCGTGCGCGACCAGGACGACGTCGCCGGCGAAACCGCGCTCGCGCTCCTCGTGGCCGAGGAGGTTCCGCAGGAGACGCTGGCCGATGTCGCGGACGTCGGCCGCGCGCTCGCGCAGGTACCCGTCGGTGACGGCCAGAAACGCGGCCACATACTCGTCGACGACTTGCCTGAGGGCGCTTTCGGCGGCGAGCCCGTCGTCGAGGCGCGCCGTGATCTTACCGAGGAACGACTCGTCCTCGAGCATCATGCGTTGCGCGTCGAAGATGGCGCCGTCGATCTCGGGCGCGACGGTGTGCATCTTCTCCTTCAAGCGCAGCATCTCCTCGACCGAGCGCTCGACCGCGTGCACGAGCCGCGTGCGCTCGCCCGAGGGGTCGCCGACGTGCCGCTCTTCCACGTGCTCGAGCACGACCTCGGGGTGCAGGAGGTGGGCGTGGCCGCGGCCGAATCCCGGTGACGCGCCGAGCCCGGTCAGGCGGTGCTGTCCCGCCTTCCGCTTGGCGCCGCGCGCGGGACGCTCGTCGGTCGTCTCGTACGCGTGGAGGCGCCGGATCGCGTCGACCATCCGCGTGCGGTACTCCTGGCGCTCCTTCTCCTTGCTCTCCAGCGACTCCATGAGCCGCGCCTGGACGATGATGCCCCCCGCCTGCGCGGCGATCGCACGGAGGAGCCGGAGCTCGTTCGGGGTGAAGCGGCGGCGCCGCAGCGTCTGCACGACGAGCACGCCGAGCGCGGTCCGCTTCTCGGTGATCGGGACCCCGAGGAACGAGTGATAGCGCTCCTCGCCGGTCTCCGGAAAATACTTGTAGCGCGTGTGGGCGAGCGCATCGACGACCATCACGGGCTCACCCTTCTCGATGACGAGACCGGTGAGGCCCTCGTGTACGCGCATGGTGACCTTGCCGACCGCGGCGCGCTCGAGACCTGTCGTCGCCCAGAGCGTCAGCACCTCGTCCTTCGGATCGAACAGGTAGAGCGAGCACACCTCGGTGCCCATGCGCTCGGCGACGATGCGCACGAGGTTGTCGAACGTCTCCTGCAGCGTTTGCGAATGGCTGATGATGGTCCCGATGTCCTCGAGGACCGAGAGGCCTTGCCCTTTACGCGCGCGCGTGCGCCTGGGCCCAGTCTCTCCTGCCGCCATCTTTCGTTCGCTCATGCGCTCCATGCGTTCAAATCGACGCGTGTGTTTGTCCGTGCTCGTGCTCGGGATGGTCGCCGTCGGAGGGGGACCGTACCGGAAGATGTCGTCCCGAGCGGCCCGGGAAGGGAAGAAGGCCGGTGGCTCGGGCCGAGAGTATAGACCACGCCGCCCCGGGCGAACAACGCGGAAAGGGGCGGAGGTGCCCGACGCGCGTGCCCCTGCGCGACGCGTCCCGTCGGTGTCGTTCGCGACGCAGCGCGGCGGTCATCGCGGCGTCGGCAGGTGCCCCAATATGGGTCGCCCACGCCCGACCACGAGCGCCCGGCGGATACACGCGGTCGTGTAGCGCTTGGCGGCGCGGATCGCCTCGAGCAGCGGCACGTCGCGGGCGCGCTCGGCCGCGAGCGCAGCGGCGAACGTGCAGCCCGTGCCGTGCGGCGCCGGTCCGGGAACGCGCGCCCCTCGCAGCCGAACGATCGCGCCGCCGACGTAGGCGACGTCGACCGCGTCGCCGCGGAGGTGCCCGCCGGTCACCACCGCGGCCCCGGCGCCCGCCGCGACGAGGATACGCGCCGCCTCCTCCATCGTTCGCACGTCGCGCACCGGGAAACCGACGAGCATCGAGGCCTCGGCGAGGTTCGGCGTCACGACCTCCGCGATCGGCAACAGCCGGCGGAGCAGGACCTCGGCGCCGTTCCGTCCGAGCAGCGACCGGCCTTCGCTCGCGTAGAGGACCGGATCCACGACGAGGCGGTGCACGCGGTGCGCGACGAGCGCCTTCGCGACGGCAGCGACGACCGCAGGGCTTCCGAGCATGCCGGTCTTCACCGCGTCGGCGCCGACATCCTCGAGCACGGCGTCGATCTGCGCCCGTACGACCGCGGGGGGCAACACGTGCACCCGGTGCACCGCGCGGGTGTCCTGCGCCGTGACCGCCGTGAGCGCGCTCGTGCCGTAGACGCCGCGCGCCGCGAACGTCTTCAGATCGGCCTGAATGCCGGCGCCGGCGCCGCTGTCGGAGCCGGCAATCGTGAGCGCGGAGGCGAGCGCGCGGCGTTTCACGTCACGCGCTCGTCGCGCGGCCGCGATCCCCGCGCGCCGACTGCCCGCACCAGCACATCGACCACGTGCCGCGCGTCGGCGTCGCCGAGCTCCGGGTAGATCGGCAGCGCCAGCGACTCGGCGCTCGCCCGCTCCGCCTCGGGCTGATCGCCGGCGCGGTACCCCAGCGCCGTGAAGCACGGCTGCAGATGGAGCGGAATCGGGTAGTAGACTTGCGACTCGACGCCCGCCGCGGCGAGCGCCGCCCGTACGCGGTCGCGGTCGGCGACGCGGATCACGTACTGATGGAACACGTGCCCCGGCACGATCGCCGGTGCCGCGACGACGTGCGCCGCGCCGAGCGCCCCCGTCAAGAGGTGGTCGTAGCGTTCCGCATGGTGGCGGCGCGCCGCGTTCCAGCGCTCGATGTGCGGGAGCTTGACCCCGAGCACCGCCGCCTGCACCGCGTCGAGCCGCGACGCGAGCCCGAGCGCCACGTGGCGGTACGGCCCGCCCGCGGCGCCGTGCCGCGCGAGCGAGCGCACGGTCTCGGCGTCCGCGTCCGCATTCGCAACGACGCAGCCCCCGTCGCCCGCGCCCCCCAGGTTCTTGGTCGGATAGAAGGAAAAACATCCGAAGCGCCCGACGGTCCCTGCGCGGCGTCCGGCGCCGTCGATGCGCGCGCCGATCGCCTGCGCCGCGTCCTCGATGACGACGAGGCCGTGCTCGGCCGCGAGCGTCGAGAGCGTCGCGATGGCGCAGGGCCGCCCGAAGAGGTGGACGGGCAGCACGGCGCGCACGGTCTCGCCGCCCGGGGCCACGCGCCGGTCGCCGTCGCGCCGACACGCGTCGTCGAGCCAGCGCCGCGCGAGGGCCGGGTCGAGGTTGAACGAGTCGCGCTCGATGTCGACGAAGTACGGCCGAGCGCCGACACGCGCGATCTGCGTCGCGCTCGCCGCGAAGCTGTACGGGGTCGTGAGGACCGCGTCGCCCGGCCCGATCCCAGCCGCACGCAGCGCCAGGTAGAGCGCGTCGGTCCCGGAGGCGACCCCGATCACGTGCGACGTCCCGAGAAAGCGCGCGAGCGCGGTCTCGAAGTCCGCGACCGTCGCGCCGAGCACGAAGGCCTGCGCCGCGAAGACCGCGTCGACGGCGGCGCGGATGTCGCGCTCGAGCGTCGCGTACTGCGCTTGCAGATCGAGGAAACGGACGCGCCGCTCGGTCACCGCGGCGCATTGTCTCGGCGACCATCGGCACTGTCAATCGCGGCCGCCGTCCCCCGCCGGTGGCGGCGGCAACACGACCGTCGCGATCGTACCGCGGCCCGCAGCGCTCGTGATCCGGAGCGCGCCGCCGTGATCGGTCGCGATCGCGCGCACGACCGCGAGCCCGAGCCCGATGCCGCCCGAGCGAAACGCGATCGGGTCGCTGTGGTGGGAATCGAGCGGCGCGCCGGTCACGAACGGCTCGCCGAGGCGCGCCTGCAGCTCGGACGCGATCCCGATCCCCGTGTCGCCGACGCTGATCTCGACGCCCTCCGCGCTCCCGACGAGCGACACCGTGATACGCCCGCCGTCGGGTGTGAAGCGGATCGCGTTCAGGCAGAGATTGACGACGGCGCGCTGCAGGTCCTCCGAGTCGCCCACCGCCGGGAGCGCCGCTCCGGCCTCGACGGCGAGCGCGAGCCCGCGGCGCACGCAGAACGCCTGCACGTCCGCGACCGCACGCTGCACGACGGTCGCGAGGCAGAGCGGGCGGTGCCGGCGCGGCCCCGGCTGCGAAAGCCGGACGAGGTCGGTCATGGCGGCGACGCTCCGGCCGAGCCAGCCGGCGTTCCGCCGCGCGGTCGCGAGCACGTCGGCCGCGTCGGCGCCGAGGTCGAGGCCCGCCATCACCTCGAGCGCCGCGCCGAGCACATGCAGCGGCGTTCGGAGCTCGTGCGCCGCGAGCGCCAGGAAGCGCGTCCGGAGCGCGTCGAGCTCCTGCAGGCGCGCGTACGCATGCGCCGTGTCGGCGTCGAGACGAGCACGGGCACGGGTCGCAAGCGCCGCATCGTGCGCCTGGCGGACGGCGGCGCGGAGCTCGCGCGGATCCCACGGCTTCGCCACGTAGCGGTGGACGTGGCCGTGGTTGATCGCGTCCATCAGGCTCTCGACGTCGGCGTAGGCGGTGAGGAGGATGCGGCCGACGCTCGCGTCGTGGGCGCACACGGCGGCGAGCAGCTCGGTCCCGAGCATCGCCGGCATCCGATAGTCGCTCACGACGACCGCGACGTCCGGCCCGAGCGCGGCACGGGCCTCGGCACCCGAATGCGCCGTCATGACCGGTGCGATCTCACGCAGCGTCCGCGCGACCGTCGCGAGGCCGGCGCGGTCGTCGTCCACACACAGAATGGCGTTCACGTGTTCACCCTCCCGACGCGTCTTGGCAGCCGGCCGCAGCCGCCCGCAAGGCTGCGAGTGGCCAATGCCGATTGACCGTCCCACGGAGCGGGCGATATGAGCGGAGACGAGCAACGGATGCCGAAGAAGGCGCAGGCGAAGAAGCCAAAGCGGCGGTGGCTACGGCGGATCGCGGCGGGGGTCGGGCTCTTCGTGGTCGTGACGGGCGGCGTCGCCGGCTGGATCGTCTACCGTGAGATCAGCGCCAATCTGCCGCCGGTCGACAAGCTGCTGCAGTATCAGCTCCCGGTCGCGACCCGCGTCTACGCCGCCGACGGCACGCTGCTCGGCGAGTTCTACACCGAGAAGCGCTACCTCGTACCGATCGCCAAGATCCCCAACGTCGTCCGCCAGGCGTTCATCGCCGCGGAGGACCAGAGCTTCTACCGCCACAAGGGGGTCGACGTGCTCGGGATCGCTCGGGCAGCCATGGCCAACTTCTCCGCCGGCACCGTCGTCCAGGGCGGCAGCACGATCACCCAGCAGGTCGTGAAGTCGCTCCTTCTCACGCCCGAGAAGAGCTACGAGCGGAAGCTCAAGGAGATCCTGCTCTCCCTCCGCCTCGAGCGTCAGCTCACCAAGGACGAGATCCTCTATCTCTATTTGAACCTGATCTACCTCGGGAACGGCGCGTACGGCGTCGGGGCGGCGGCGCAGGAGTACTTCGGGAAGGAAGTCGCCGACCTCGACCTCGCGGAGGCCGCGCTGCTGGCAGGCTTGCCGCAAGCGCCGAGCCGGTACTCGCCCGTCAAGCACTGGGACCGCGCCAAGTACCGCCAGCGCTACGTGCTCGAGCGCATGGCCCGGGAGAAATACGTCACGTGGGAGGCGAGCGAGCAGGCGCTGCAGAAGGAGATCCAGCTCGCGCTCCACGACGCGAGCGCGCCGACCTACGTCGCGGCGCCCTATTTCGTCGAGCACGTCCGCCGGCTCCTGGAAGAGCGCTATGGCGGCACCGCGCCCTACCAGGCCGGACTCAACGTCTACACGACCGTCGACCTGCCGGTGCAGCGCGCCGCCGAGCAGGCGCTCCGCGCCAACCTCGACGCGATCGACATGGGACGGACGCGCGCCCGGCCGCTCCGCCGCCTCACCCAGACCGAGGCGCAGAAGTTCATCGCGGCCGCCAAAGCCGCACGCGATCCCAACGAGCCCGAGCCCGGCCGCTCGTACCAGGCCCTCGTGCTCTCGACCGACAAGAGCGGCGTGCGGGTCCAGGTGAACCGATTCACCGGCCTGCTCGTGCCGACCAAGGACCATCCCCTGCCGCCCGGGCTCGCGAAATACGACGTGATCGCGGTCCGCCGTCACGCGAGCAAGGCCGGCGGTGGGCTCGAGCTCCAGCTCGACAGCGATCCGCAGCTCGAGGGCGCGCTCGTTTCGATCGACCTGACCAACGGGCACGTGAAGGCGCTCGTCGGCGGCTACGACTACGAGCGGAGCCAGTTCAACCGCGTGATGCAGGCGCTCCGTCAGCCGGGCTCCGCGTTCAAGCCATTCGTGTACTCGGCGGCCCTCGATCGGGGCCCGTGGACGCCGGCGTCGGTCATCGTCGACGAGCCGATCGTGCTCGCGGGCGGCAACCAGGCGTGGATGCCGAAGAACTACGACAAGAAGTTCATCGGTCCGACGACCCTTCGGAAGGCGCTCGCCCAGTCGCGGAACGTCGTCACCGTGAAGCTGGCGCAGAGCGCAGGCCTGAACTACCTCGTCAACTACCTGCCCCGCTTCGGCTTCACGCGTCCCTTCGCGAAGAACCTGTCGATCTCGCTCGGCACCGCCGAGGTGACGCTCTTCGATCTCGCGCGCGCCTACACGGCGTTCGCGAACGGCGGCCGGCGCCTCGATCCCCTCTTCATCACCAAGATTACCGATCCCCATGGGAAAGTCCTCGAAGAATTCCAGGCGGCGGCCAATCCGGTGATCTCGCCCGAGACCGCGTACCTCATCACGAGCATGCTCGAGAGCGTCGTCCAGATCGGCACCGGGAAGCGCGTCGCCCCGCTCGGTCGGCCGGTCGCGGGCAAGACCGGCACGACCAACGACATGCACGACGCCTGGTTCGTCGGCTACACGCCCGAGCTCTTGACCGGCGTCTGGGTGGGCTACGACAGCGAGCGCAGCCTCGGGAAGAAGCAGACCGGCGGCCGCGTCGCAGCGCCGATCTTCTTGAGCTTCATGGAGGCCGCCCTCGGCGACGCGCCCGTCCGGGACTTCCCGATTCCCGAAGGCGTCACGCTCGTGAGCGTCCGCGGCAACCTCGAGTGCTTCAAGAAGGGCACCGAGCCTGCCGCGCGCATCGTGGCGGGCGAGGACTTCGACGAGCTCGATCGTGCGGTCGCGCGTCTCCAGGGCCGCGAACCGGTCGAGCTCGACGGGGAGCGCGACCTCGCGCCGAGCGACGACGAGCTCGAGCGCGAGGAGCCGACGTGGGCACCGCGCGACGACGAGGAGACGGCACCGCCACGCGACGACATGCGGCAGATCGACACGCGTCCCCCGCCGCGCGCGGAGGACTACCTGGACCCGAGCCGCGCCCGCGTCGAGCGCGAGCGCCCGCGTGCGGACGACGACGCCAACGACAACGAGTACCGCGGCATACCCGATCGCCCGGTCCGCCGCCCGATCTCGGAGCCGGACGACTACCGCGCGAACGCCCCTGCGCCGCGCGGGCGGAAGATCGTCGAAGAGTCCCTTCAGTATTGATCGACAAGGAGGATCTCTCCCCGCGGCGGCTCATCCCCCGGCTCGCTCCCGCTCGGCCGCGCGCGTCGCGCGCGGAATGCAGCGCAAGCGGCTTACGGCCTCAGCACGTCGGCGATGAGACGGCGCAGCGTCGCGGATGGCGTCGCGATGTGGCACTGGGCCCCGCCGTGCACGAGACCGACGACGCGCGCCCCGGCGTCGACGATCGCAGCGCCCGAGTCGCCGGGAATCCCGTCGATGGTCGTAAAGAGCGCGTCGCCGAGCGCGGGCAGCGACGGACAGCGGCCGGTGCGTTCGAGCTTCGCCTCCTGGAAGCGCGGGTGGTGCGGGTTGCCGGCGAAGTACAGCACGGTGCCGGCGATCGGAGGCTTCGGAATGAGGGCCAGCGGCTTCACCGCGACCGGCTCCTCCAACAAGAGCAGCGCCTGATCGGCCTCGTGGTCGACGCCCGCGACCCACCCGGTGCGGGTACTGCCGTCCGAGAAGCGGAGCGCATGGGTGGCACTCCCGGTGATGCAATGCTCGGCGGTGAGCACCAAGTCCGGCCCGTCGACGAGAACGCCCGAGCATCCCGACCCGACCAGCACCGAGGCCGCGAGGAGCGCCTGCTCGACCGCCGGCGGACGCGCCGCCCGCGCCGGCGTGCCGAGAGCCGCCACCAGCACGAGCGCGGCGACGGCCGACCCCCATCGTGCGCGCACGGTCATCCGGGAATGTCCCAGAATGCGCGCTGCGCCGCGCGCGCGGGCGCCAACACGGGCGCGCGCGGCTGCGGCGTCGGCATCGCGTCGTGGAGGGTCGTCCCGCCGAGCTCGTCGAGCACCGCCGGGATCGCGCTCCGGAGCGCGCCGAGGTCGTAGCCGCCTTCGAGGATGGCCGCGACGCGGCCCGCCGCGTGCGCCTCGGCGACCCGCATCAGCACGCGGGTCATGGCGCGGAAGCCCGCGTCGGTCGCCTGCATGCCGGCGAGCGGATCGCGGTAGTCGGCGTCGAAGCCGGCCGAGATGAGCACGATCTCCGGCCGGAACTGGTCCGCGACCGGCGCGATCAGATCGGTGAACGCCGCGACGGACTCGTCGTCGCCGCAGCCGGCGGGAAGCGGTACGTTCAGCGTGCGGCCGGCGGCGACGCCGCGTCCGACCTCGTTGGCGGCGCCGGTGCCCGGGTAGAACGGATACTGGTGGGTCGAGACGTACAGCGTCTCGGGGTCGTCGTAGAAGCTGTCCTGCGTGCCGTTCCCGTGGTGCACGTCCCAGTCGACGATCAGGATGCGGCCGACGCCGCGCGCGCGGAGCCACCGGGCCCCGATCGCGACGTTGTTGAAGAGGCAGAAGCCCATCGCCCGATCGGTCTCGGCGTGGTGCCCGGACGGACGCACGAACGCGAACCCGTTGTCGACGTCGCCCGCGAGGATCGTCTCGAGGAGCCGGAGGTACCCGCCCGCGGCGAGCGCCGCGGTTGCATACGAGTCGGCGCAGACCGGCGTGTCGGCGTCGAACGCGGCGCGGGCGCGGCCGGCCGTCGCCGCGACCAGCGCGACGTGACGGGCGTCGTGGTTCAACGCGAGCTCGGCGCCGGTCGCGGTCCGGGGCTCGACGTCGACGAGGCCCTCGCGCCGGTACTCCGTCATGAGCTCTCGGATGGCCCGGATGCGCTCCGGACGCTCGGGATGCCCCGGGCCGGTGTCGTGCGCTTCGTAGCGCCGGTCGAGGACGAGCCCGGTCTTCATGACCAGACTATAGTCCCCTGGCCCGCCGCTCGGAACCCGATCCCCGTACGACTCGCCACGGCACTTCGGGAATTGACTCCACGGGCGGTCCGCAATACCGTCCCGCCGTTCCCGGTTGATCGACGGCGCTCACGCCGACGGTTCTGCGCCGGACGGAGTACTCATGTTCGGCATCGGCATGCCCGAGCTCATGGTGATCATGGTGGTGGCGTTGGTCGTTCTCGGCCCGAAACGCCTCCCCGAGATCGCCCGCGCCCTCGGCAAAGGACTCGCGGAGTTCCGGCGTGCGACCGCCGACGTCAACGAGGAGCTCCGGAAGGCCCAGCGCGCGATCGAGGACGAGGCGCGTGCGGCCGAAACCGCCGCGCGCCGCGCCTCGGCAGAGAAGAAGGCAGCGGCCGTGGTGAAGCCCGCGCCGGGCGCGGTCGCGGTCGGGGCGTCGACCGACGCGCCGCCAACCGCCGCACCCTCCGGCTCCGATCCCGATCCCGATACCGCGGCCGGATGAAAGCGCGGCCAGAGCGAGCCGGCGTGCGGGCCGACGCGGACGACGGGCTGGGCGCGCGTGGCGACGACGAGACCGGCGATTCTGCCGACGACGAGACCAGCCCACGTGCCGGCCGTACGATGCCGCTCACGGCGCACCTCGAGGAGCTCCGCTGGCGGGTCGTGAAGGCGGTGATCGGGGTCGCGATCGCTTTCGTCGGCTGTTACTTCTACTCCGACCGCGTCTTCGAGCTGCTGACCCGCCCGCTGATCGATCTGAACGACAGCCGCCTCCAGCTGATCGGCACCGGGATCACCGAGGCGTTCTTCACTCGCTTGAAGGTGTCCCTCATCGCCGCCGTCTTCGTCGCAAGCCCGGTGCTCTTCTACCAGGCCTGGGGCTTCATCGAACCCGGCTTGATCGAGAGCGAGCGCCGCACCGCAATCCCGTTCGTGCTCGCTGCGACGATCTTCTTCGTGAGCGGCGCGACCTTTTGTTACATGCTCGTCTTCCCGGTCGGGTACGCCTTCTTCCTCGAGGAGTACGCGAACATCGGCGTCGCGCCGCAGATCCGGATCAGTGAGTACCTGTCCTTCGCAGCGCGCATGCTGCTCGCATTCGGCATCACGTTCGAGATGCCGGTCGTCACGTTCTTCCTGGCGCGGGTCGGGCTCGTCGACCACCGCACGCTGATCGGCTGGGCGCGCTACGCCATCGTGACCGTGTTCATCGTCGCCGCCGTCCTCACCCCCGGCCCCGACATCGCGTCGCAGATGCTGATGGCCGCCCCGCTCCTCTTGCTGTACGTGGTGAGCATCGGCGTCGCCTTCGTCTTCCGCCGGAAGAAGCCTGCCGCGAGCGACGACACGCTGCCGGCGCCCACGTCCTGACCCGGACGCACGAGACAGAGGAGGAATCGCCATGGCGAGGAGTCAGAGCTGCATCAAGGTCGACACCGGCAAGGTCGCCATGACCGCGCTCGAGATGCCGAGCCCCGGACCGGGACAGGCCCTCGTGCGGACGCGCCTCTCGACGATCTGCGGCAGCGACATCCACATCGTCGACGAGATCCCGGAGCTCCCGAGCGGGACGCCGCTGGGCCACGAGGCGGTCGCCGAGGTCGTCGACGCCGGCGACGGCGTGACGAGCTTCCGTCAGGGCGACCGCGTCGTCACCTCCTGCCTGTTCGGCTGCGGGGTCTGCGCGCGTTGCCAGGACGGCACGCCGCAGATCTGCGAGCGCTACGGCGCCCCCATGAACCTGCTCTTCGGGGCGCAGGGCGAGTACTATTTGGTGCAGAACGCCGAGCTCAACATGGCGAAGGTTCCCGACGCGCTCAGCGACGAGGCGGTGCTCTTCGCGACCGACATCATGTCGACCGGCTTCGGCGCGATCGAGGCGGCCGGCCTCCGCTACGGCGACAGCGTCGCGGTCTTCGCGCAGGGCCCGGTCGGGCTCTGCGTCACGGCGGCGGCGCGGGCGCGCGGCGCCGGCATGATCGTCGCGGTCGAGAGCATTCCGGCGCGGGTCGCGATGGCGAAGCGCCTCGGCGCCGACGTGGTCGTCGCGCCCGAGGAGGCCGTCGAGAAGATCCTGGCGCTCACCGGCCAGAAGGGCGTCGACGTCGCGGTCGAGGCGCTCGGCAAGCAGGTCACGCTCGAGAGCGCCGCGCGCGTGACGCGCTTCGGCGGTGCGGTGTCGAGCGTCGGCGTCTACAGCCTCCACCCGACGGTCGCCCTCCCGACGGACGGCACGTTCCTCCATCGCCGCTTCGTCACGACACTGTGCCCGGGCGGCAACGATCGGCTCCGCCGCATGATGGACGTCGTCCAGTACGGCAAGGTGGATCTCACCCCGCTCTTCACCCACCACATGAAGCTCGCCGACACGCCGAGCGGCTACGACCTCTTCCGCAGCCGGCGCGACGGCGTCATCAAGATAGCGCTTCGCCCGTAGGCGGAATCTCCCGCCACGGGACCTGATCCTGGATGGACGCGAGCATCGCGCGCGCGTCCGCCTCCATGTCAGCGGCGACCATCACCACGATGACCGCGCGTTTGCGGTCGAGCGTGCGGAGCACGCCGATGCCCTCGTGAGACTCGACGATGTGCTTCACGAAGACGATGTCCGCGGGCGCGAGCTCGAGGAAGATCTCGACGGTATGCGGATTGCCGCGGCCGGTGCTCATCGGCCCAACAGCTTCTCGAGCCGTTCGATGACGCGCTCCTCGATGTCCTCGTCGTCCGTGCGGTCGTCGCGCTTGCGCTCGCGCTGCCCCGCCGCCGTGCCGGCCGCCGGCTCCGCGCCGAGCAGCGCCTCGAGCCCGCGCGTGCGGAGACGCTTGCCGTCGGGCTCGACGCGCACGTCGCCGAGCGGCCCGCGTGCGACGAACGGCAGCGCGATCCGGCCGTCGTCTCCGGCGAGGTACTTGACGGCGGGCACGTCGTCGCGGAGCGCGCGCGAGACCGACGCGCCGAGCAGCACGGTGCCGCGGAAGCGGAGCCCCTTGGCGGCGTCGATCCAGCCGTCGCCGGTCACCTGGTAGGCGGGATTCACGAGCACGGCGCGCTCCGTTGCGAGCCGACCGCGCTGCACCGTGAACGGGATCGTCGCGGATTCGACGACGGTGTCGGGGCTCGCGAAGAGCTCGGCGTAGCGCGCGCGCGTCGACGCCGAGACGATGGTCGGCATGAGCGGGACCTTCTCGATCTGGTCGATGACGAGGTCGGGCAGGTTGACGGCGCGGAGACGGCCGTCCTGCACCATCAACGTGCCATTGCCGGCGAGCGCATCGGTCAGGAGGGCGCCGTCGGCGACGCGACCGCTCAGCACCGCGGCCCCGCTCCCCTTCCCCGCGACGGCGCCTTCGAGCTGCGGCACGAAGCGCGCAACCGCCGGCGCGAGGTCGATCGCGTCGGCCTCGACGCGCGCCCGAGCGCTGCCGCCCGCGTCGACCACCACGTCGGCGGCGAGCGTTCCGCCGAACGGACGGCCTTCCACGCGGAGGTCGAACGCCGGCGGCGCCGTCCCGGTCACCCAGCCGCGGATCTCGAGCGGGACGTCACCGAGCCGGAGGACCAACGGGTCGACACGGGCCCCGTCACGCTCGACCGTGACACTGCCTTCGACACCCCGGACCGCCACGTCGGCGCCGCCGATGGGGAGCACCGCGCTGCCGTCCGGATCGGACGCGAACGTGAGCGCCGCGCGCGGCGGGTCGACGGTCGCCTCGCCCTCGGCCTGCAGCACGAGGTCCCCGAGCGTCGCGCGCAGCTGCTCGATCGTGAGCGCGGCGCGCGTGTGCGTCACGACGGCGCTCGCGCTCAGCGGCTGGACACGACCGAGCGGGACGGCGCCGATGACGAGCGCCGGATCGGCGGCGGCGAGCTCGACCGTCGTACGCGCCCGCTCGAGCGTGCCCTCGACGTCGACGGCGACGCGTCGCACCTTCCCCGCCGCGCGGCGGGGGCCGCCGAGCCACGCAGCGACGGCCGCGAGATCGACGTCATCGACCTCCACGTGCGCCGTGAACGGCGAGTGCTCGGCATCGTTCTGCCCGAGCGCCGGGACCTGGAGGTCGACACGCGTATCCGGAGCGTGGGCCGCGAAGAGCGCCGCCTGCACGCGGACGCGGGCCGTTGCTCCGAACCGCACGTCCTCGGCGTGGACGCGCACGTGCCGGAGCTCCAGGAGGATGGCCGGGTCGGCACGCCGATCTTCGATCACGAGCGTCCCCGCGCGCATGTCGCTGAGGGCCACGCCGACCACCCATTCGAGCGGGACACGAAACGAAAAGCGGTCCTTGGGCTTCGGCGCGCCGCCACCGGGGCCGTCGCGCTCCGGCGCGGTACCGAGGCTCTCGACGTTCCAGCGCCCATCCGCGCCGCGCACGAGGTGCACGTACGGGCGGTCGAGGGTGACGCCGGACGCCTCGATCCGACCCTGGACGAGCGGCCACGGCCGGACGCCCATCACGACGCCGTCGGCGCGGAGGAACGGCGTGGTGCCGAAGGCCGCGTCCTCGCCGATCGCGACGTCGCGGAGACGAATCCCGAGCGGCCACCACGAGGGCACGATCTCGCCGACGGTGACGGGACGGCCGACCGCCTCCGTGACGCGCGCGACGAGCCGGTCGTGGTGCACGCCGATCAACGCGCGCAGGTTCGCCGTCGCGAGCGCCACGGCGCCGGCGACGAGCGCCGCCATCACCACCACCACCGCGACGAGCCCCTTCATGCGACTCAACCGCGAGTGAACAGCCGATCGAGCGCCGCGCGTGCCGCGTCCGCCGTGTCCGGCGCCGCCGGGGCCGCGCCTTCGACAATCGCGAAGTAGTCGCAGAAGTTGGCGCGAGCCTTGTCGACGACGCGCTCGGCCTGCGGCTCGCGGCACCCGTCGGCCGCGTGCGCGTCGTAGAACCGGCAATGCCGGCAGGCGCGCAGGTCGGCGGCGCACCGCGGGCACGTGGCGCGGCGGCCCACGCGCTCGGGGCGCCCGAGGTCCGCGCCGCAGCCCGCGCAGGTCACGCGGAGGGTCCGGGCGGGAGGCGGGTGGTGATCCAGTCGACGGTCCGGTCGAGCAGGCGGGCGAGGTGGTCGGGCTCGGTGAAGCGATGGTCGCACGCCGGCGTGATTGCGAGCGCCTTCGGCTCGGGAAGCACCGCATAGAGCGCATGGGCGTCGGCGACCGGG
>JANNPN010000158.1:0-9868 GCA_031400185.1 Polyangiaceae bacterium | reverse complement strand
TGCTCGACTTCGAGGTGGCGAAGGACAAGGTCATGATGGGCTCCGAACGTCGGAGCATGATCATCAGCCTCGAAGAGCGTCGGAACACCGCCTACCACGAGTCGGGCCACGCGCTCGTCGCGAAGCTCCTCCCGGGCGCCGATCCGGTGCACAAGGTCACGATCATCCCGCGCGGCATGGCGCTCGGTCTCACCATGCAGGTCCCGCTCGACGACCGGCATACCTACGATCGCCAATTCCTCGAGAACAATCTCACGATCCTCTTCGGCGGCCGCGCCGCGGAAGAGCTGATCCTCGGTCACATGACGACCGGGGCCGGCAACGACATCGAAAAGGCGACCGAGCTCGCCCGCAAGATGGTCTGCGAGTGGGGCATGAGCGAGAAGCT
Source organism: Polyangiaceae bacterium (assembly GCA_031400185.1). Classification (GTDB taxonomy): domain Bacteria; phylum Desulfobacterota; class Binatia; order UTPRO1; family UTPRO1; genus UTPRO1. The sequence continues at coordinate 9,480 of JANNPN010000158.1, read as the reverse complement.
CGGCCCAATGACGTTCGGCAAGAAGGAGGAGCAGATCTTCCTCGGCCGCGACTTCACCCAGGCCGCCGACTACTCCGAGAGCACGGCCATCGAGATCGACAATGAGCTCCGTCGTTTCGTCGGCGAGGCGTATCAACGCGCCAAAGGGCTCCTGAAACACAACCTCGACATCCTCCACAAGATGGCGGAGGCGTTGCTCGAGCGCGAAAGCCTCGACGGCGCCGAGATCGACACCATCATCCGCGCCTGCGGTGGTGGCAACGGTCTGAACGTGGGTGCCGCCTCGGCCTGAGTCGGCCCCGGCCCCTGCCGGCCGTGGCCGCGTGCTGCTTCCCGAGGGGCGGACGGCGGTCATGGGCATCGTCAACGTCACCCCGGACTCGTTCTACGACGGCGGCCGCCACGCCGTCCCCGATGCCGCGCTCGCACATGCCCGTCGGCTCCTCGCCGAAGGCGCGGACCTGATCGACATCGGCGGTGAGTCGACGCGTCCCGGCGCGCAACCGATCGCCGCGGACGAGGAGTGCGCGCGCGTCATCCCGGTCGTGGCAGCCCTCCGCGGCGAGAGCGACGTGCCGATCTCGGTCGACACGACGAAGGCCGCCGTCGCGGCCGAGGCGCTCGCCCACGGTGCCGACGTCGTGAATGACATCAGCGCCGGCCGCTTCGATGCGGCGATGCTGCCGCTCGTCGCGGCGCGCGGCGCGACGGTCGTCTTGATGCACATGCAGGGGACGCCGGCGACGATGCAGACGGCGCCCGCGTACGACGACGTCGTCGCCGAGGTGGAAGCGTTCCTCCGTGCCCACATCGACGCCGCGGCGGCGGCGGGGATCGGCCACAGCCGTATCTGGCTCGACCCCGGCATCGGCTTCGGGAAACGCCGCGAGGACAACCTCACGCTGCTCGCCCACCTCCGCCGGCTCGCCGCGCTCGGCTTCCCGCTGCTGGTCGGTGCGTCGCGGAAGCGCTTCCTCGCCGCCGACCGCGACGACGCCCCGGACGATCGCTTGGCGGCCTCGCTCGCGGCGGCGACGCTCGCGGCCGCAGGCGGCGCCGCGATCGTGCGCGTGCACGACGTAGCCGCCACCCGGCGCGCGGTGGCGCTGGCAGACGCCATGAACCGCCTCCCGACCCTGACCAACTGAGCCATGGTCCACATCTTCAACGACTTTCGATGGCAGGACGTTCTCGACATCCTGATCGTCGGGTTCGTCGTCTATCGGCTGCTGCTCCTGATCCAGGGCACCCGCGCCGTCTCGATGCTGATCGGCTTGATCGTGCTCGCAGCAGCGTACCAAGGCGCGCAATACCTCGAGCTCTACACCGTCAACTGGGTGCTCGACTCCGTCGGCAACGTGATCCTCATCCTCGTCGTGGTGGTCTTCCAGCACGACATCCGCCGCATGCTGACCCAGGTCGGCACGGGGCCGTTCTACGGGCGCATGCAGCGGCTGCAACAGGGGCAGGCGATCGAGGAGATCACGCGCGCGAGCGTGCTGCTCGCCGGGCGCCGTGTCGGCGGGCTCATCGTGCTCCAGCGCGACGTCGGACTGAACGAGTACGTCGAAGGCGGCACACGGCTCGACGCGCAGGTCACCAAGGAGCTCTTGCTGAGCCTGTTCCTCCCGGCGTCGCCGCTCCACGACGGCGCAGTCATCCTGCACCAGGGGCGCATCGTCGCGGCCGGCTGCCTCTTGCCGCTCACCACCAACCCGAACGTCAGCAAGACGCTCGGGACGCGGCACCGCGCCGCGATCGGATTGACCGAGGAAACCGACGCAGTCGTCGTCGTGGTGTCGGAGGAGGAAGGCAAGATTTCCCTCGTGCGCGAAGGGCGCATCACGCGCGACCTCGACGCCGGCGTGCTCCGCAGCACGCTCCAACAACTGGTGGCGTGATGGCGGAGACTACGCGCACCTTCGAGCGTCTGATCGCGCCGCTCCGCCGGCGGCTCGGTGAGAAGCTCTTCGCGACCGTCTGCGCGTTCGTCATGTGGTTCTTCGTGAACGCGGGCGAGCGCGAGACGCAGGTGATGCCGTTCTCGATCGAGCTCCGCAACCTTCCCGAACGCTCGGTCCAGACGAACGCCGACCGCGTCGACACCGTCGCGGTGCGCCTCAACGGTCCCGGCCCGCTGCTCGCCTCGCTCGACACCAAGCGCTCGCCGATCGTGCTCGACCTGTCCCACGTCGAGGTCGGCACCGATCTTCGGTTGAAGGTGCGCGACGAGATGGTCCGGGTTCCGCGCGGCGTCCGCATCCTCGACATCGAGCCGTCGCGCGTCCCGATACGCCTCGAGCGCGTGAAGCGGGTGAGCCTCCCGGTGACGCTCGCGCCGACTGGCGAGCCGCGCGACGGGTTCAAGGTCCAGAGCCTGAAGGCCACGCCGGAGAAGGTGCAGGTGCAGGGTCCGGCGAACATCGTCGACCGCCTGACCGCCCTCGAAACGGAGCCCGTTGATCTGACGGACCTGGCGGAGCCGACCCAGAAGACGGTGGGGCTCGTCCGCACGGATCAGCTGACCGTCAGGCCGGAAATGATCACCGTGGACATCAACGTGGCCCCGATCGTCACGACCCGGGATTTCAAGCGCTTGCCGATCGAGGTCCGAAACGTCGATCGCCCCTTTCAGCTCAGACCGCCACGTGTCAATCTGACCGTGCGCGGCCCGCAGCGCGTCGTTCAGGGACTGACCCTCGAGGAGGGATCGGTCTTCGTGGACGGCGCGAGCTACGAGCCGGGCGAGCACATCGTCGAGGCTGAGGTGACGCTTCCGGCCGGAGTGGAAGTGATCAAGCGCGACCCACCGGTCATTCGCCTCGAGATCGAAGAAGACCCGAAGAACGGAGCCCGGAAATGAGCCAGAGCCAGTCCAACGGAAATCGCACGCGCCAGCTCTTTGGCACCGACGGCGTGCGCGGCGTCGCGAACGTCGAGCCGATGACCTCGGAGACGGCGCTTCGCCTCGGACGCGCCGTGGCGCACGTCTTCCGCAAGACCGCCCGCCCTGGCCACCGTTCGCGCATCGTGATCGGCAAGGACACGCGCGTCTCCGGCTACATGCTCGAGACTGCGATGGCATCGGGCATCTGCTCGATGGGCGTCGACGTCCTGCTCGTCGGCCCGATGCCGACCCCCGGGATCGCGTTCCTCACCCGCAGTCTCCGCGCCGACGCCGGCGCCGTCATCTCCGCGTCGCACAACCCGTTCCAGGACAACGGCATCAAGTTCTTCTCGAGCGAGGGTTTCAAGCTGCCCGACGACGTCGAGCTCGAGATCGAGAGCCTGGTGCTCGACAACGGCATCGATCACCTGCGTCCGACCGCCGAGCACATCGGCAAGGCCTACCGCATCGACGACGCGCTCGGCCGCTACAACGTGTTCGTGAAGAACACCTTTCCACGCGAGCTGACGCTCGACGGCCTGCGCGTGGTCATCGACGGCGCGAACGGCGCCGGGTACCGCATCGCGCCCGAGGTGCTCGCGGAGCTCGGCGCGACGGTGAGCACGATCGGCTGCGACCCCGACGGCGAGAACATCAACCGCGACTGCGGCGCCACGGCGCCGGGCGCGCTGCAACGCGCCGTCCTCGAGCAACGTGCCCACGTCGGCGTGGCGCTCGACGGCGACGCCGACCGCTGCCTCCTCGTCGACGAGTGCGGGCAGGTCGTCGACGGCGACGCGCTGCTCGCGATCGCCGCCCGCGAGCTCGCCGAGCAGGGCAAGCTCGCGAAGCGCACCCTCGTCACGACGCAGATGAGCAACTTCGGCCTCGAGCTCGCCATGCGGGAGCTCGGCATCGAGATCGTGAAAACCGACGTCGGCGACCGCTACGTACTCGAGGAGATGCAGCGCGGCGGGTACAACCTCGGCGGGGAGCAGTCCGGCCACGTCATCTGCCTCGATCACACCACGACCGGCGACGGCCTCATCACCGCGCTCGTGATCCTCGGGGTCATGCGGGCGCGGAATCAGCCGCTCTCGAAGCTCGCGCAGGTCATGCAGAAGTTCCCGCAGGTGCTGATCAACATCCCCGTGCGGGAGAAGCGCGACCTCGACCAAGTCGAGTCGGTGCGGCTCGTGGTCGAGCGGGTCGAGCGAGCGCTCGCCGGCCGTGGCCGCGTGTACATCCGCTTCTCGGGCACCGAGGCGCTCGCGCGCGTCATGGTCGAGGGCCAGGACCTGGCGCAGGTCGAGAGCTACGCGAGCGACATCGCCAACGCGGTCCGGAGTGCCCTCGGCACCGGCAGCGCCCCCGCGAAGCAGCCGGTGAGCGCCGAGCCGGTCGCCGCCCGGATCTAGCAAAGCGAGGCCTCGCTCCCTCGAGACCCACTTCCGGCTCGCTGGGGGCCGCGCCCAGGGCGCGCGGAGGTGTCGCGGGCCGGCGATCCGGCACCGACGACCGCTGACGGCACCCCGAGCGTCCCGCCGCGAAATGCGGTAAAGGCCGGCCGATGGCGAGGCTCGGCGTCAACATCGACCACGTGGCGACCCTGCGCCAGGCGCGCGGCGTCGCGTATCCGGATCCCCTCGACGCCGCCCGCGCGGCCGAGGCGGGCGGGGCGGACGGCATCACCGTCCACCTCCGCGAGGATCGCCGGCACATCCAGGACGCCGACGTCGCGGCGCTCCGCACCGCCCTCCGCGTCCCGTTGAACCTCGAGATGGCCGCCACCGCAGAGATGGTCGCGATCGCGCTTCGCCTGAAGCCCGCCGACGTCTGCGTCGTGCCGGAGCGCCGAGCCGAGGTCACGACCGAGGGCGGGCTCGACGTGCTCGGCCAGCGGGCCGCCCTCGCCGACGTCGTCGCGAGGCTAAGGAACGGCGGGATCCAGGTGAGCCTCTTCATCGACCCCGACCCGGCCCAGATCGACGCCGCCGCGGCCCTGCGGGCGGCCGCCGTCGAGCTCCACACGGGCCGCTACTGCGAGAACCTCCCGCAAGACGAGATCGCGGCCGAGCTCGCCGGGCTGCGGCGCGCCGCCGAGCACGCCCACGGGCTCGGCCTGGTCGTCAATGCCGGCCACGGCCTTCGCCTCGACAACGTGCGGCCGATCGCGACCGTTCCGCACATGGACGTGCTGAACATCGGCCACAGCATCGTCGCCCGTGCGGTCTTCGTCGGCATGGAGGAGGCCGTGCGCGAGATGCGCGCGCTCGTCGCCGCGTGATCGTCACGACGGCCGCCGAGATGCGGCGCATGGACACACTCACCATCGAGCGCTTCGGCGTCCCGGGCGCGGTGCTGATGGAGCGTGCCGGCACCGGCGCCGCCGCAATCCTGCTCGACCGCTTTCCGCACATCCGAAAGCACGGAGTCGTCGTGCTGGCGGGGAAGGGCAACAACGGCGGCGACGGCTTCGTCGTCGCGCGCGTGCTCAAGAAGAGACGGGTCCGGGTCGAGGTCGTCCTGGCCGCCCCGCCGAGCGCGATCCGCGGCGACGCGCTCGTGAAGCTGAAGGCCTGGCAGCGCGCGGGCGGCAAGGCGCAGCAGGTGACCGCCGAGAGGCTCGAGCCACTCGCGCGCGCGCTCGGCCGCGCCGGCTGCGTCGTCGACGCGCTCTTCGGCACCGGCCTCGCCGGCGAGGTCACCGGCCTTCCCGCCGAGCTGATCGCGATGGTGAACGCCGCCGGGCTCCCGACGGTGGCACTCGACATCCCGTCCGGACTCGACGCCGACCGCGGCGTACCGCTCGGCACCGCAATTGAAGCCGAGCTCACCATCGCCTTCGCCGCGCCGAAGATCGGCACATTGGTCCACCCGGGCGCGCGCTACGCCGGGGAAGTCGCGGTCGTCGACATCGGAATTCCCGACGAGGCGGTGCGCGAAGTCGGACCCAAGATCGAGGCCGTCGCGGCGGCCGACGCGGCCCGCATGCTCCGCCCCCGCGATCCCGAGGCCCACAAAGGCTCGCACGGGCACCTCGCGATCATCGCCGGCGGGCTCGGCAAGACCGGCGCTGCGATCCTCGCCGCGCGCGCCGCGACGCGGGCGGGCGCGGGGCTCGTGACCGTCGGCTGCCCCGCGGTCGTACTGCCGACGATCGCGAACGGCATTCTGGAAGCGATGACGTTCCCGCTTCCGGACGACGGCGCCGGCGGCCTCGCCTTCGACGCGCCGCACGCGTACGACGCACTCCTCGACGGCAAGCGCGCGGCGCTCGTCGGACCCGGCATCGGCACGAACGCCGGGCGGGAAGCGCTGGTACGCGCGTTGGTGACGACGCGGTCGCTGCCGCTCGTGATCGACGCCGACGGACTCAACTGTCTCGCCGCGATCGGCCCGCGGCACGCCCGTCCCGCGAACGGCGCGCCGATGATCCTCACCCCCCATCCCGGCGAGATGGCGCGGCTCACGCCCCAGGCGACGGACGAGATCCAGCACGACCGGCTCGCCGCCGCCCGCAACGCTGCCGCGTCCTACGATGCAGTCGTCGTCCTGAAAGGCGCGCGCACGATCACCGCCGCACCCGACGGACGAGCCTGGATCAACCTCTCGGGCAACCCGGGGCTCGCGGCCGGCGGGACGGGGGACGTGCTCGCGGGCATGATCGGAGCACTTCTCGCGCAGGGCTACGCGGCGGAAGAGGCGGCGAGCCTCGGGGTCTTCCTGCACGGCCACGCCGCCGACCGCATTGCCGCCCGCCGCGGGATGATCGGGCTCGTTGCCTCCGACATCATCGAGGAGCTGCCGCCGACGATGTTCGAGATCCTGCAACTGGGGGGCGTGTGACCGCGACACCCCCGTCGACACGCACCACCGCCACGCCCGAGGCGACCGAGGCGATCGGCCGGCGTCTCGGTCGGCTCGCCAAACCGGGCGACGTGATCGCGCTCCTCGGCGATCTGGGCGCAGGCAAGACCGCCTTCGTGCGGGGGCTCGCGGACGGGCTCGGCGTCCCTCCCAACACGGTCGCCAGCCCGACCTTCACGATGGTCGCGGAATACGGGGGGCGGTTGACGCTCCACCACCTCGACCTCTACCGCCTGGACCCGGGCGCGGCCGACCTCCCGGTCCTCGACGAATACCTCTTTGGCGCCGGCGTGACGGCCATCGAGTGGGCCGATCGCCTCCCCGCCGGCGCGCTGGATGCCTGCCTTACGGTTCGGATAGAGTACGCCGAGCCGGGGCGCCGGCTGACCTTCGAGGGGCTTGGGACCCGAGCCGAAACCCTCGTCGCCGCGCTCGCCACCGACTCCTGAGCCATGAGCCTGATCGTGCAGAAATACGGCGGCACATCTGTCGCTGATGTCGAACGAATTCGCAATGTTGCGCGTCGGGTACTGACCGGACGGCAACGCGGCGACGACCTCGTCGTGGTGGTCTCCGCCATGGCCGGCGAGACCAATCGGCTCTTGGCACTCGCCCGCGACATGTGCCCGGAGCCCGACCGCCGGGAGTCCGACGTGCTGGTCTCGACGGGGGAACAGGTCACGACGGCACTCCTCGCGATGGCGCTCACCCACGCCGGCTGCCCCGCCGTGTCGCTTCAGGGCCATCAGATCCGGATCGTCACCGATCAGGCGTACAGCAAGGCCCGCATCCGCAGCATCGACGACGCGCGCATCCGCGCCGAGCTCGCGGCCGGGCGCGTCGTGGTCGTCGCCGGGTTCCAGGGCGTCGACGAGGACGACAACATCACGACCCTCGGACGCGGCGGCTCGGACACGAGCGGGGTCGAGCTCGCGGCGGCGCTCACAGCGGACAGCTGCGAGATCTACACCGACGTCGACGGCGTCTACACGAGCGACCCGCGCATCTGCCCGCAGGCACGGAAGCTCGACCGCATCTCGTACGAGGAGATGCTCGAGCTCGCGAGCCTCGGAGCGAAGGTGCTGCAGATTCGTTCCGTCGAGTTCGCGAAACGCTACAGCGTGCCCGTGCACGTCCGGTCGAGCTTCACCGATACCGAAGGCACGTGGGTCGTCGCAGAGGAGGCGAGCATGGAAAACGTCCTGGTGTCGGGAGTCACCTCCGACAGCAACGAGGCCAAGATCACGTTGCTCGGCGTACCCGACCAGCCCGGCCTCGCGGCCCGCGTCTTCGGCCCGATCGCCGACGCCAACATCGTGGTCGACATGATCATCCAGAACGCGAGCGCCGAGGGGACGACCGATCTCACGTTCACGGTGCCCAAAGCCGACTTCCCGCAGGCGATGAAGCTGATCGACACGCTCACGCGCGAGACCGGCGCGCAAGGCGTCCGCACCGACGAGAACATCGCGAAGGTGTCCATCGTCGGCCTCGGCATGCGGAGCCACGCGGGGGTCGCGGCCAAGATGTTCCGAACGCTCGCCGACGTGAACATCAACATTCAGATGATCGCCACCTCGGAGATCAAGACGTCGATCGTCGTCGACGCCAAGTTCGTCGAGCTCGCGGTGCGCGTCCTGCACGACGCGTTCGTCACCCCGCGAGAATCCGCCGCATGAGCACGATCCAGATCTACGACACCACGCTGCGCGACGGGTGCCAGGCGGAGGACATCACCTTCACCCTGGAGGACAAGCTCCGGATCGCCGAGCGCCTGGACGCGTTCGGCATCCACTACATCGAGGGCGGGTGGCCGGGTTCGAACCCCCGCGACGCGGCGTTCTTCGACGCGGTGAAGAAACTGCAGCTCCGCCACGCGAAGGTCGCGGCCTTCGGGTCGACGCGCCGCCACGGCGTCACGTGCGACGCCGACCAGAACGTCCGCACGCTGCTCGCCGCCGAGACGCCGGTCGTGACGATCGTCGGCCGCACCTGGGACGTCCCGGTCGAGCACGACCTTCGCGTCCCGCTCGAGGCGAACCTCGAGATCATCGCCGACACCGTCGCGTACCTCCGCGCCCGCGTCGACGAGGTCATCTTCGACGCCGAGCACTTCTTCGACGGTTTTCGCTCCAATCCGGAGTATGCCCTCACGTGCCTCGCGACCGCCGCCAAGGCGGGAGCGACGCTGCTCTGCCTCTGCGACACCCGCGGGGGCAGCGTCCCCGGCTTCGTCGCCGAGGCGACGCGCGCCGCCCGTGCCGCCGTGACGACGCCGCTCGGCATCCACTGCCACAACGATGCCGAGCTCGCGGTCGCGAACTCGCTCGCCGCAGTCGAGGCGGGCGCGACGCAGGTGCAGGGCGTGATCAACGGCTTCGGGGAGCGCTGCGGCAACGCCAACCTCTGCTCGATCGTCGCGAACCTGCAGCTGAAGCTCGGCTACCAGTGTGTCCCGGCCGACTCCCTGGCGCAGCTCCAGACGCTCTCGCACTTCGTCGACGAGCTCGCCAACCGCGAGCCCGACAAGCGCCAGGCATACGTCGGGCTCTCGGCGTTCGCGCACAAGGGCGGACTCCACGTCGCCGCCGTCCAGCGCCTCCGCGACATCTACGAGCACATCGATCCCGCGCTCGTCGGAAATCGCACGCGCGTGCTGGTCTCCGACATGGCGGGGCGCACCAGCCTGTCCCTCAAGGCCCGGGAACTCGGGATCGAACTGG
>JANNPN010000131.1:0-33627 GCA_031400185.1 Polyangiaceae bacterium | reverse complement strand
CTCGACGAGCCGACGATCGGTCTCGATCCGATCCAGATCCGGGAGATCCGCGCCCTCATCCAGAAGCTCGCGGGCGAGCGCACGATCATCCTCTCGACCCACATCCTCCCCGAGGTGTCGCAGATCTGTGAGAAGGTCGTGATCGTCAACGAGGGCCAGGTCGTGCTGGAGCAGGACATGGCGTCGCTGAAGAGCGGCGGCACCCTCGAGGACGTCTTCCTGCAGGTCATCGCGAAGACCCACCAGCACCCTTCGGAAGAAGCGACCGCATGAGGAAGGTCTCCGCCATCGTGACGACCCAGGGGCAGCAGCCCGAAGAGGCGACCGCATGAGGAACGTCTTCGCCATCGCGGGTCGCGAGATCCGCTCGTACTTCGTCTCGCCCGTCGCCTACGTCGTGTTGACGGGGTATTTGCTCCTGGGCGGCTGGTTCTTCTTCAACCTGCTCGCGCGCTTCAACATGCTGCTCACGATCTACTCGGCGCAGCAGAATCCGCAGGTGCTGGAGCGCCTCAACCTGAACGAGTTCGTGGTCGCGCCGCTGCTCCACAATCTGTCGGTGATCCTGGTGATCCTGATCCCGGTGATCACCATGCGAAGCCTCGCCGAGGAGAAGAAGGCCGGCACGTACGAGCTCCTGCTGACGTCGCCGCTCCGCATCTCGGAGATCGTGCTCGGCAAGTTCCTCGGCGCCTTCGTCTTCGTCGCGATCATGGTCGCGACGACGGGCGTCTACGCGCTCATCCTGATGGTGTACGGCAACCCCGAGCCCGGCGTGATCCTCTCCGGCTACCTCGGCTTGCTCCTGCTCGCGACCGCGTTCGTCGCGGTCGGCCTGCTCACGTCGTCGTTCACCGAGAACCAGATCATCGCCGCGGTGAGCTGCCTCGTGTCGCTGCTGCTGCTCTACATCATCGCCTGGCCCGCCGACTCCGCCGGCGAGGTCATGGGGTCGATCCTCAAGTACATGTCCCTCACCGAGCACTTCGCGCAGATGGTGAAAGGCGTCATCGACACGAAAGACCTCGTCTATTTCGCGACGGTCATCGTGCTGGCGCTCTTCCTCACCCACCGCTCGGTCGAATCGATTCGCTGGAGGTAGGGGTGGGTCGCTCGACGTCGCTCTTCGGCCTGTGGGGCACCGTCCTCCTGGCCTTCGGTCTGGTCGCCTACGCGCTCGCCCCCGCCGCGTCGGCCTACGTGCTGGTGCACGTCGGGCTCGGCATCCTCCTGCTCGTCCTCTACTTCACGTCGAGCCGCGAGAGCGTCAGCAGCTTCCTCGGCGAGCGATCCACCAAGTACGGCGCGAACGCCGTCGTCTACTCGGCGATCTTCATCGCGATCCTGATCGTGCTGAACTACCTGGCGGCGCGCCACAACCACCGCTTCGACCTCACCAAGCAGAACGTCTTCTCGCTCTCGTCGCAGTCGACGGGCGTGCTTACCAAACTCGACAAGCCGATCCAGGTGTACGCGTTCACCGAGGGCGGCATCGATCCGATCATCGACGACCTCCTCGACAGCTACAAGAACGCGTCGAACAACTTCACCTACCGGATGGTCGATCCGGTGAAGGACCGCGATCTCGCCGAGCGCTTCAAGGTCACCGAGATCCCGTTCCTGCACATCCAGTACGGCGAGGAAGGCTCCGAAGGCGCGCAGACGGCGACCGTCACGCGCGACATCAGCGAGCAGACGATCACCAACGGTCTCCTGAAGGCGACGTCCAGCACCAAGAAGGTCGTCTGCTTCCTCGACGGCCACGGCGAGGCCGATCCCGAGAACCGCGAGGCACGCGGCGCCTCGGGCCTGCAGGACGCGCTCCGGAACGAGAACTACGAGACCCGGAAGGTGCTGCTCGCGAGTGAGCCGAGCGTGCCCGCCGAGTGCAACATCCTCGTCGTCGCGGCGACCGAGCGCCCGCTGTTCGACCACGAGGTGACGCAGATCCGCGAGTACTTGAAGGCCGGCCGTTCGGCGCTCCTCCTGGTGCCGCCGCAGCGCGGCCAGCAGCTCGTCGACGTCGTGCAGCCGTGGGGCGTGAAGCTCACCGACACCGTCGTCGTCGATCAGGTGGTCCGGCTCTTCCAGGGTCCCGCGCTCGGCCTGCAGATCCTCGTGTCGACGTACGGGACCCACCCGGTCACCAGGGACTTCACCGAGCGAACGGTCTTCCCGATGAGTCGGGCGGTGCAGGCCGACGCGGCGGGCAAGACCGGCGTCAGCGCGGTCGAGATCATCAAGTCGAGCCCGTCCGCCTGGGCGGAGAGCGACACCGAGGGCGTGTTCAAGCGCGGCGAGGCCGCGCAGGGCGACGACGACATCAAGGGGCCCGTTTCGCTCGCCGTCGCCGTCACCGGCAAGCACAAGGAAATGGGCTTCGACAAGGAAGGCGAGACCCGCCTCATCGTGGTCGGCGACGCCGACTTCGCGTCGAACCAGTTCTTCGGCCAGCTCTTCAACCGTGACCTGGCTCTGAACATGATGGCGTGGCTCGGCGGCGACGAGCAGCAGATCTCGATCCGCCCGCGCGCAATCCAGGCGTCCCGTGCCCAGCTCGGACCGGACGAGACGCGCCGCATTTTCTACCTCTCGGTGCTCGTGCTGCCGGAGCTGCTGCTGTTCCTCGGCCTCACCGTGTGGTGGCGCCGGAGCACCAAGTGAACCCGCGGAACACGCTCGTCCTCCTCCTCGTACTCCTGGCGCTCGGCGGTTACCTCTACTTCGTCGAGCGCCCAAGCCAGGAGCGCGAGGCCGAGGAGAAGAAGCTCGTCAGCCTGAAGAAGGACGACGTGACCGGCCTCACCCTCACCTATCCCGACCGCGCGATCGCGCTCGAGAAGAACGCCGAGGGACAGTGGCGCCTCACCCAGCCGGTCGCCGCCGACGCCGACGGCCCCGTCGTCAACAACATGCTGACCGCGATCGCCGAGGCGGACGTCACGCGGTCGCTGGACGACGTCGGCGACAAGCTCGCGTCGTACGGGCTCGCGCCGCCCGAGGGCACGATCGCGCTGACGCTGAAGCAGGGCAGCGTGCCTCCGATCAAGATCGGCAAGACCACGCAGGTCGGCTCGGCCGCATACCTCCAGAAGGACGGCGATCCCAAGGTCTACATCGGCACCATGGCCTTCCAGAGCGCCATGAAGAAGCAGGTGAAGGATCTCCGCGACAAGAGCCTCGTCACGTTCGAGGACCAGAGCGTCCAGAAGTTCGAGCTCGAGAAGGACGGCACGACGATCGCCGCCGAGCGCGGTGACGGCGACAAGTGGCGCATCACGAAGCCCGGGGACTACCCGGCCGACCCGGGCGAGATCCGTGCGCTGCTCGCGAGCATCCGCGGCCTGCGCGCCGACGAGTTCGTGAGCGACGACGCGGCCGCCGACCTGGCGAAGTACGGCCTCGCGAGCCCGCAGCTCCGTGCCACGGTGTGGATCGGCAAAGACGCCGCGCAGAAAACCCTGCTCCTCGGCGCGTTCAAGGACGACGAGGCCAACAAGAAGAGCATCTACGCGAAGCGCGCCGAGCTCGCGACGGTCGTCACGCTCCCCGACTACGCCTTCAAGAACCTCGACAAGAGCCTCAGCACGCTCCGCGACAAGACCGTCCTGGTGTTCCCGAAGGAGCACGCCGCGAAGCTCGCGGTCACGCGCAAGGACGGGAACGGCTTCACGCTGGTGAAGCGCGACGGCGCCTGGCACATCGAGGAGCCCGGCGAAGGGACGGAGCGCGCGCCGACGATGACGCGCTTCCTCGACGACGTCGCCGCCTTCAAGGGCACCGACATCATGTCGGAGGACCCGAGCGTCGACCTCCGCGAGTACGGCCTCGGCACCCCGGACATGACGATCGTCGTGAGCGACGCCGACGGGAAGCCGCTCGGCACGTTGATCGGCGCCCGCGGGCCGGAGCCCACCGGCGACCCGAACGCGAAGGCGTTCGTCTCGGCCGTCGGCAGCGGCATCGTCTACACGGTGAAGCCCTTCACCTACGACCGCATCGACAAGAAGCGCGCCGACTTCCGTGACGCGCCGAAGCCGTCACCCGGCGCGGACGCGGCGAACCCGCGGGCCGCCGCCACGGTGCCGCCGATCCTCGAGGGCCTGGAAGGCGACGACGACGCAGAGATCGACGACGACGGCGGCCTCCCGGAAGACCCGGACGCCGACTTCGACGGCGACGTCGGCGAAGAGTAGTCGCGAGCTGCACCCGGGTCGCTGCTGCGCGGCGTGGGCACCTTCCGTCCGGCCCGGCTTCGCGCGGTGGAGTTTGCGATCGGCGCGCGTGCATGATCGAGAGGGCGCGGTGAGGCGCGCCGGGTGAGCGGACTCGAGGTGGTCGTCCTCTTCGCCGCCGGCGTCGCGGCGGGGGCCATCAACTCGCTCGCCGGCGGTGGGACCCTCGTGTCGTTCCCCGCGCTCCTCTGGCTCGGGCGCGACCCGATCATCGCGAATGCCACCAACACGCTCGCACTCTGCCCCGGAGCGCTCGCCGCGATGGCCGCGTTCCGGAGCGACCTCCGCGAAATCCGCTGGTGGATGATGCTGATGGTGCCGCCGGCGTTCGCGGGCGGATTGATCGGCGCGCTCTTGCTGCTCCGGACGCCGGAGCGCGTCTTCGCGGCCCTCGTGCCGTGGCTGATTCTGTTCGCGACCCTCCTCTTCGCCGCGCAGGGCCCGATCGTCGCCGGCATCCGGCGCTGGCGGCGCCAGGCCGACCACCCGATCCGTGCGGATCCGAGCCCGAGCGCGTGGCCGTGGGTCGTCGGGTTCGAGTTCCTGGTCGCGATCTACGGCGGCTATTTCGGCGCCGGCATCGGCATCATGACGCTCGCCGCGCTCGGCCTCGTCGGCTTCACCGACATCCACCACATGGTGAGCCTCCGGAACTTCGCCGCCCTCTGCATCAACGGCGTCGCGTCGGTCTACTTCGTGTGGAAAGGCGCGGTCGTCTGGCCGGACGCGTTCGTCATGATCGTCGGCCAGATCGTCGGCGGCTACGGCGGCGCGCGCCTCTCACGGCGGCTCGGCCGCACCTTCATGCGGCGCGCGGTCGTCGTGATCGGCGCCGCGATGGCCTTGTCCTTGCTGCTCGCGGGCTCGCGCTGACGCGCGCGCTAGACGTCGAGCCCGACCGCACGCATGAGCGCGAGCGCGTTGCTCTTCGTCACCACGCCCGGCCGCATCCGGTAGTCGAAGCACATCTGGCCGTCCTCCAGGTGATCCTCGAAATGCACGTTGACGGCGGGCGCGCCGAGCGTGTCGGTGATCCGCGCCAGCGCCAGGTCGTGGGTGGTGACGAGCCCGAGCGCGCCGCTCGCAGCCAGGCTCCGGACGATCGCCTCGGCGCCGATCGCGCGGTCGTGCGAGTTGGTACCGCTCAAGATCTCGTCGAGGAGGAAGACGAGCGGCAGCGGTCCGCGTCCGATCGCGACGATCTGGCTCAGCCGTTTCACCTCCGCGTAGAAGCGCGAGGTCCCGTCCTGCAGCGAGTCGGTGACGCGGATCGCGGCACCGACCGCGAGCGGGGTCAGCACGAGGCGCTCGGCACGCACCGGCGCGCCGGCGAGCGCCAGCGTGACGTTCACCCCAACCGTGCGGAGCAGGGTGCTCTTCCCCGACATGTTCGAGCCGCTCACGATCAGCACGCGCTGCGTGTCGTCGAGCGCGACGGCATTCCGGACGCAGCGGTCGGGCGGAATGAGCGGGTGCCCGAGCGCCACTGCCTGGAAACGCGGCGGTCCGTCGGCGAGCTCGGGGAACGGATCCTGCGGGTGCTCGAACGCGTGGCTCGCCAATGCGAGCAGCGCCTCGAGCTCCCCGATCGCCGCGAGCCAGCGCGGCACCGCGGGTCCCGATTCCGCGCGCCACGCCTCGATTGCGAGCGCGAAGTTGGTCCGCCAGAGGAGCACGAACGACACGAGCGCGAACACTTGATTGCGATGCGCGTCGAGGAGATTCACGAGCCGCTGCAGGCGCGCGATCCGCCGTGACGGCGGCGCGCCGGCGCTCTGCACCGCCTCCTGCAGCGCCACGAGACCAGGCGCCGCGAACCGCTCGCGCTCGAGAACGGTGAGCAGATCGGCGAGGAGCGCCAGATGGACCGCCGGCTGCGACGAGCGGCGGAGCGCGAAGAGCACCTTCGGTCGGAGGCGGAGCGCGAACGCAACCTGCGCCGCGCCGGCGATGATCATGAGCCACGGCCCGGTCCACCGTTGGTCGAACGCGGCGAAGCCGAGGCACGTGAGCACCGGCAGCACGAGCCCGAGGACGCGCTCGCCGATCGTCACCTGCCAGGGCGGGTCCGCCGCCCATGCCAGCAGCGACGCGGGATCGACGGCGCCGCGTACGTCTTCGCCGAGCAGCGCGACGTCTTCACGGAGGTCGAGCCGTGCGCGCAGCTCGTCGACCGCCTGCTGGCGGCAGCGCACCTCCGCGACCGGCGCGGGCGCGAGCAGCCAGCGCGCGAGCGTCTCCTCGCCCGCCTGGGTTCGCGCCGTGCAGAGCAGCTCGAAGAGCGAGCCCCGTCCGAAGAGATCCAGGTCCGCCGCGTAGGGGTGCACGGGATCGAGGAAGCGCTCCCCGGTTACGCCCTTCCCCGCAAACGTGTGCTCGAGACGCGCGATGCCGGCCTCGTAGAAGCGCACCGAGCGCCCCGCTCGGCGCGCCGCCTGACGCGTCCGCTGGTGCACCACGACGAGCGCCACGAAGACGATCACCGGGATCGCAACGACCCAGCGCGGCAGCAGGCCGAAGTCGAACGCCAGGAACAGCAGCGCGACCGCCGCGGCGAACGTCCACATGCGGGCGCGCCCGAGCTGCTCGGTACGGCGCGCGAGCGCGTCCACCACCGTCCGCCGCGCCTGCAAGCGCTCGTCGTACTGCTCCCGCGGCGACATCGGCAACTCGCGCTACTTTCTCTTCGGCGACGACTCGGGCGCCGGCGTCATGGCCGCTCGCTTCTTGCCCCCGAACGTCCAGTCCTCGACGTGCAGTCCGCCGTCGACCGTGTAGCCCGTCTGATACAGGCGGACGACGCCGTCGGGATCCACGATCACGAAGCTCGGCGTGCCGCTCACGCCGTAGCCCTGGAACGTCTGGCGGTGCGGGTCGATCGCGACGATCTCGGGGAACGGCTCCTTACTGTCGGCGAGGAACTTCTTGACGAGGTCGGGATCCTCGTCGGTGATCGCGATCACGTCGAGACCGCGCGCCTTCGCGAGCGCCATCACCTCGGGAACCGCGTACTTGCAGATCGTGCACCAGGTCGCCCAGAAATAGAGGAGGTCGGGACGCTCCTTTTTCAGCTGATCCTCGCCACGGACGACTTGCAGGTCGAGCGCCGGCGCGACGCTGCCGACCTTCGGCGGGCCCGGCAGCTTCGGCAGCTCGAGCGGATACGGGCCCGGACGGAGCGTGATCTTCCGCGCCACGCCCTCGCGGAGCGTGTCGAGCTCGTAGTCGACACCGATCTCGCTTCGCATCGTCCACTCGCGCACCTGCGTCGGCTCTTTGAAGCGCGCGTCGGGTGGTCCGAGGATCACGTCGCCGACCGCGAGTCCGGCGGCCTCGGCCGGCGAGCCCTCGTTCACGGTCATGACCGTGACCGCGCCTTCGGTGGTCCCCCATTTCTTCCGCTGCGCCTCGTCGAGCGGGCGGAAGTAGATGCCCATGTAGGCGGGCATCAGCTCCTCGACGAGGCGGCGCTCTTCCGCGAGCGGCGGGAAGCTCTCGCCGGACTCGAGCGCGGCCGGTGCGCTGCCGTCGACACGGGCGCCGAGTGCCAGGTCCTCGCACCCGGCGAGACGCTCGTAGGCGGCGCGCTCCTCGGCCGTCGCGCGCGTCGTCATGTAGACGCGACCCGCCATGCTGGTGAGGTGGGTGCGGAGACGGAGCACGGCGCCGAGCCGCACCTCGGCGCGGTAGCTCGCCGCCGACGAGTCGGCGGCCTTCCGCTTCAAGAGCTTCAAGCGCGCGTGGCGCGCCGGGTCCTGGCTCGCGAACGGGACGAGGTCGGCGAGCAGCTCGTGGAGCGTCTTCCTCCGTCCTTCGGCGTCGAGCTTCCTGAGCGCGTCGCCTTCGAAACGCTTCTTCCACGCCGGATGCTCACGGACGAAGTCGCGCATGAGCTCGATCTTGAGGGCGTCGAACGCCTGGCTCCAACGGTCGGCGTAGACCGCGAGTCGGCTCGAGAACTCCGGAAGGACACGCGCCTGCTCCTCGAGCTCGCCGAGGGAGCGCGGGCTGAAGGTCCCGAAGCTCGCGCCGATCCGGTCGAGCAGGCGGAGGTCCGGCTCCCACGCGGCGCGGTCGCGGAGCGCCTCGGAGAGCAGCTCGTCGGCGAGCTTCACCATCCGTGGATCGACGGCCGGCGCCTCCTCGTGCCCGCTCTTCGCGTTCGCGTCGTCGTCGGCCGGCGTCGCGGTCGGCTCGGGCGCGGGGTACTTGGCGGCTGCCGCTTTCGTGAGCCGCGCGGCGAGGAACACGTCGAGGGTCGAGTTCGGAATGTCGGGGGTGCGGTCGGTGATGAGCACGCTCCGCTCCGCGACCGGCAACCGGTCGAGGCCGGAGAGCGCCTCGAGAAAGTGGAAGGAATGGCCGATGCCGTCCTTGCCGCGGTTCTCGGGATAGCAACCGTACGCGCGCCGGTCGGCGGTCGTCGAGAAGTAGCCGCAGACGTTCCCGGATGGGTTGGCGTCGGCGTCGGGATGGATGAGGTACGCGAACGACCCCGAGAAGCACTGCGACATCAGCATCACGACCCGGACGGCGGGGTCGAGGGTCACGAACAGCTCGCGGAGCTCGGTCACGCTGAGCGTCTCGCCCCAGAGCGAGATCGTGTTGTCCTTCTCGTCCTTCTCGTTCTTCTCGCCGTGGTCGGTGACGTAGAAGAGCAGCGTGTCGCCGGCGCCGAGCCGGGTCGCGGCGTCGGTGAACCACGCTTTCAGCAGCTCCTTCTTCGCCGCCAGCAGCTTCACACCGTCCACCGTCGAATCCACGTAGGTGATCGGGGCGCGTAGGAGACCCTGCGTCCATCCCGGCAGGATCCAGAATCCCGTCTCGTCGTCGTTCTCGCGCGTGGCGAGGTCCGGTGCCGGGTCGGCGCCGTCGGCGCTGAAGACGCTGACGTTGGCGGCGGGGACGCCGGCCACCCGGAGCAGCTCGTAGGCGCGGCGGATGTGATGCAGATGGCTCTGGTAGTTGATCTCCTTCCGATGCCCGCCGTTCAAGAGAATGGCGTGCAGCCGCCCGGGCGGCGGGGGCGGCGTGCGGACGACGGCCTCGAGCGCACGCGTCGACTGCTGCGCGCTGGCGCGGACGGCGCAGCCTGCCGCCGGGAGCCACAGCGCGAGCAGCAGGACCAGGAGACGGCGACGGAGGCGACACCCGTGGGAGCTCGGCACGCGCGGACCCTACCAGAGCCCGCCGCGGCCGAGAATCACCGTGCGAACAATGCGATCAGCGCGTCCGCGTGCGCTTCGGCGACCGCCGGGTCGGTCGGGTCGACCCCGGTCAGGCGCCGGCACTCGGGCGCCTGACTGAACACGAGCCCGGCTGCGCCGAGCACGATGTAGTGCAGGCTCGTCGGCGAGACCCCGGGCAGGAACCCCGTCGCTTGCCCGCGCTCGATGAGCGCGAGCATCCCTTCGTGCATCGGCTTCACGAAACGGTCGACCAGCCAGCGCATGCGCGGGCTGTCACGCTTGCCCTCGTCGTTCATGAGCCGCATGAACTCGGGCTTGCGCGCGACGAAGCGGATGAACCGGCGGGTCAGCTGCTCGAGCTGCCGGCGCTCGTCGTCGGCCGCGTGCACGGCCATCGCCTCGGTGAGCTCGTGCCGCAGCTCGGCGAATGCGTGGCTCACCGCCTCGCGCCAGAGGGTCTCCTTGTTCCCGAAGTAGTAGGTGATGAGCCCGAGGTTGGCGCCCGCCTGCTCGGCGATGTCGCGGGTGCGGGCGCCCTCGAAGCCGTGGTCGGCGAAGACCTGGAGCGCGGTCGTGAGGATCTTCCCGCGGGTCGACGCGTCGGGGACGGACGTCACCGCCGCGCGCGGCGACCGGCGGGCTTTCGGGCGAGCAGTCTTCGTGCGAGCCATCACCGCGCTGTTTACTCCCTTGACTAAAGAACGCAAGCGCGATTTATACGTACGACTAAAGGAGGACTCGACGCATGAGGCTCGTAACGTTCCAGCACCGCGGTTTCACCCGCATCGGCGTACTCGATGGTCCGGAGGTCCTCGACCTCGCGGCGGCCGTTCCGACGCTCCCGACCGAGATGACCGCGTTGCTCGCGGCCGGCCCGGAGGCGCTCGACATGGCCCGCGGCGCCCGCGGCCCGCGCTTGCCGCTCGCCGACGTCGAGCTCGTCGCCCCCATCCTCCGACCGCCGAAGATCCTCGCGATCGGCCTCAACTACGCCGACCACGCGGCCGAGTCCGGCCAGGACGTGCCCCAGTACCCGAAGGTCTTCAACAAGCAGTCGACGGCGGTCGTCGGCCCCGGCGCCGGCGTGCACCGCCCGCGCGTCTCGCCGCTCCTCGACTACGAGGGCGAGCTCGCGCTCGTGATCGGCCGGCGGTGCCGGCACGTCCCGCGCGCCGACGCGCCGAAGGTCATCGCCGGCTACACCATCGCCAACGACGTGACCGTCCGCGATTGGCAGCTCCGTGACCCGACCTGGACGATGGGCAAGTCGTTCGACACGCACTGCCCGCTCGGCCCTGCGCTGGTCACCGCCGACGAGGTCGCCGACCCCGGCCGCCTCGACATCGCGACCTACGTGAACGACGAGCGCCGCCAATCCTCGAACACGAGCCAGCTGATCTTCGACTGCGCCGCGCTCGTCGAGTTCCTCTCGACCGCGTTCACCCTCGAGCCCGGCGACGTCATCTGCACCGGCACCCCAGGCGGCGTCGGCATGCTGATGCAGCCCCCCACCTGGCTGGCCCCGGGCGACGTCGTCCGCGTCGAGATCACCGGCCTCGGAGTGCTCGAAAACCCGGTCATCGAAGAGCCGCACGAATAGACGACGCACACGCGCCGGTCGCTCCGTTGGAGTGGCGGGTCGGCGTGGAGCGAGTAGCGCCACGCGTCGTGCGCAAGCCGGAGATGACGAGGCGGTTCAGTCGGACTTGGCCTTGAACGTCGCCGTCTGGTTCTTGAGCGTCGTGCTGTACGTCGCCGCCCAGCACTCGTCGATCGAGTTGATGAGCTGGACCTTCACCGGGAGGTGCGAGATCGGCAGCGCCGGCGTCTGCAACGCCGCACCGCGGCCCTTGAGGGTGATCTTGG
The DNA here is from genome assembly GCA_031400185.1 of Polyangiaceae bacterium. Classification (GTDB taxonomy): domain Bacteria; phylum Desulfobacterota; class Binatia; order UTPRO1; family UTPRO1; genus UTPRO1. The sequence goes on along the minus strand of JANNPN010000131.1, from coordinate 22,337 downwards.
CCTTGCCGGCGGGGCCGGACTTGAGGACCAGCTGCTGCACACCGTCGGGCGTCGCGTCGCGGTCGACGTAGCGGAACCCGGTCGCGTTCTCCTTCCAGCACGGACGCGGGCTCTTCGCGTTGCAACTGCCGCCGGCCGGCGCGCTCGCGTGCGCCAGCAGCGCGTCCTGCCCGTCGTAGAGACAGAGGCGGTAGTCGGTGTCGACGCCCGGGTTTCCGAGCGCGCTCTTCGTGGTTGCGGCGCCCTTCCCCCACTTCCACTGGAGCCGATCCTTCGCGTCCGCCGAGGCGTCGCGGACCTGCAGCTGGGCCGCGCCCGGCGCCGTCGGACCGTGACAATCCGTCACGGGCGCGGCCCCGCACGCGCCGGGCTCGAGCTGCACCACCTGCTGGAACGTCGGCCGGTTGATCCAGTGGATCGCCGGCACGGCGCTGATGCCGACCGCCTGATGGCGCACGTCGTCGTCGACGATCGCACGCTTCCAGTCGGCGACGTTGGGGCTGCCGAATGCCGCCTCGAGATCGGCGGCGGCCTGCTCGAGCGCGGCCCAGAGCGCGGTCCGGCAGTCGGCGAGGTTGCCGTTGCCACAGTAGGTCCGCGACCATGCGTCCTGCACCGGGAGGCCGAGCACCTGGCGGAGGTCCTTCTGCACCTGGCTGTAGAACCCGCCGTTGAAGGCGGAGCCTTGGTGCGCGCCCGGCGTATCGTGCAGTCCGATGCGGAGCGCGGAAATCGCGTTGCCGGAGACCGTGTCGAACATCGCGTGCGACAGCCGCGGCCACCAGGCGTCCATGATGGCCGGCGCCTGCGGGTCGTCGTACTCGCCGCTCTGGTCGAAGTCGCGGCGATGCGTCTCCGCGACGTGCCAGGCCGCCAGGCGGTCGCGCATGTCCTGGACGCGCGGATCGAGCCCGCCCGGCGCCGTCGCGCCGAGAATGGTCAGCAGGTACGGCAGATTCTCCTGGCCGCGGAGGTCGACGGTACCGGCGTCCTCCATCGCGTCGATCATGTCGGTGCGATCGGCGTTGCCGGCGGTGATCAGCGCCTCGACCCGCTGGTCGAGCAACTGGCTCCGGTAGACCGGGCCGTACGAGAACTCGCGGTCGTGGGGGCCGAATGGGGGGGCCAGCGTGTTGTTCCACGACGTGATGTAGCCCTCGGGCGGGTTCAGCTGGAACGGCTGCGCGGCGAGCGGGATGAAGCCCTGCCAGTCGAACTGGCCGTCGCCGAGCGTCGGCAGATACGGGTCGACGCCCTGCGCGCGCTGCGGACACTTGCACGAGTGCTGGTACCCGATGTCGTGCTGGTCGATGTAGAGCCAGTTGAACGTGTAGTCGACGCCGTCACCCATGGCCTGCCGGAACGAGGCGTAGCCGTTGGTCATGAACGTCGGGTCGTTGATGCGACGGAACCCGCGCGCCGAGCCGAGCTCGTTCCGGTACGTGCTGCGCAGGGTCGCGATCGCGATCGGGGTGTCGTCGAGCAGCGTGCCGCGCGCGACGAGCGGCCCGTAGTCCTCGGTGCGCTCGACGTGGAACGAGAGAATGATGTCGAGACCCGGGATCAGAATGCACCCGTCGTTGATCTTGCCGTCGCCGTCGTCGTCGACCGCGTCGGCGCACTGGAGGATCGGCAGCTCGGGGAGGCCGACCGCCGGACAGCCGTCGTTCACGAAGCCGTCGTTGTCGTCGTCGAGCGCGTTGGCGCATTGGCCGCCGCTCTCCCCGAGGGTGGGGTTCGGCAAGCCTCCCGCCGACGGCTTCGCGATCTGCGTGTGCTCGTACGCCTCGATCGGCTTGCAGACGCCGTCGTGCAGGTAGCCCATCGACGCCGTCGTCGCGGGGCCGCCGCCCGGCTCGCAGAGCAGCAGCACGAATTGATCGACGAGGTCGCCGCCCGCGGAGGTCGCCGACCACGCATACTTCCCGCCGCGCCCGAGCTGGACGTAGATGTCGGTGCCCGCGAACGCCGCACCCCGCGCGTCGATGCCGGGGCCGTGGACGTCCTTCTCGATCAGGAGCTGCGGCATGAAGTAGGCGGTCTGCGGACCGAAGACCGCGATCGGGTTGCCGTTCCGGGTGTGCTCGCCGGCGATCATCAAGCCGTTGCTCGTGGCGCTCGGGATGCCGAGAATCGACGGCCCGTTGGCGATGACGTCGAGGAGCGCTTGGAGCGGCGGGCCGGTCGTGTCGACCGGCGTGAGACTCGCGCAGTCGATCTGAGGATTGGCGGCGGGATGCACGGGACCGAGGTTGGTGAGGTACGGGGCGGGAACGCGCGAGGTCGTCGGCGCCTCGACGTCGTTCTTGAAATGCAGGTCGTCGAAGATCGCGCGCGCGCTGGCGGCGTTCCCGAGGGTCGCCTCCATCGCCTGCAGCCCGCAATGGTTGGTGAGCTCGCCGCCGCCGCCCTTGCCGAAGATGCCGCCGACGAGCGCCGCGGTTGCGACGATGTCCTCGGGTTTCCACGTCTGCGGCACCTGTTGGAGTGCCGGGTATTCGGCGGGAAGCTTCGTCGGGTCGAGCAGCGCTTCGTTGATGTACGCGTTCACGCCGTCGACGTACGCGAGCGCATCGGCGGCGATCGCCTGGTTCTCGGCGTCGCCGTTCTGGAACGCCTGCACTTGCGCCGTGAGGTCCGCTTCCTTGTAGGGCGCAATCGCGAGCTGCTCGCGGTCCATGGTGACGTTGGAGGGCGCCGCGCCGAGGAACTCGGAGACGCGCGCGCGGCCGTAGTGCCGGAGCACGTCCATCAGGAAGAGCCGGTCCTCCGCCGCCGTGTAGCCCTGCGCGAACATGGTGGCGTAGCGGGTCTCGCCGAAGATGTGCGGCACGCCGTAGCTCGCGTCGCGGATGACCGTCACACCCGCGGTCGGCGAGTAGGTGCGGAGGATGTCGGTGGTCGGCGTCCCGAAGGACGCGTCCTTGAAGAAGTCGAAAACCTGCGCCTCGGTGAGGCCGGGCGACGCGTAGACGAGCGACCCGTACATGTCGAGCTGGTCGCGGACGTACGGCGGGTACGTCCCACCCTGGACCTGGGCCGCCTCGACGGCGTTCAGCGAGCCGTCCTGCCCCGGCGGCAGGATGTTCAAGAAGCCGCCGGCGTCGCCGAACTCGCGGTAGTGGCCCTGCCCGCGCGCGAGTGTGGGAACCGCGAGGACGAGGGCAACCAGTGAAACGGTCGGGAGGACGAGGGGGCGCATGCGCATGGCTTCTCCTTAGGGACGCGAATGAGTGGTCGGAGGCTAGAGGTCGCGCCCGAAGCGGCCAATCCCGATCGGTCGTGAGCATGCCACCGGAAACAGAGGAGACTTTCCAAGAAAACGGGGGCGGACTAACGATGCCGACCGTGATCGACGACCTACGCGGCCGCGAGCGGAGCGTCGTGCTCCCCTATTGGCTCGACCGACCCGTCGACGAGGCGGTCGAGATCGCCGTCACCTGCGCAACCGGTACCGCACCGGCATCCGCTTCGGGCCCCCCACGAACGTCGTCGCCATCGACTCCGGCTCGCCGGCGAGCTCGATGTGATCGAGGCGCGGGAGCAGCTCGCGGAAGAAGGCTTCCAGCTCCATGCGGGCGAGGTGGGCGCCGAGGCAGAAGTGAACGCCGATGCCGAATGCCAGGTGCTCGTCGGCGTTCTTCCTGCCGATGTCGAACCGCAGCGGTTCAGCGAAGAACGTCTCGTCGCGGTTGGCGGAGAGGTACGACATCATGAGCCAGTCGCCGGCCCTCAGATCGACGTCGCCGAGGCGGTAGTCGGCCTGGGCTTGACGCATGAAGTGCCGGACCGGCGTGACCCAGCGGATGATCTCGTTCACGGCATTCGGGATCTTCGCGGGGTCGTCCTTGAGCGCCTGCATCTGCTCGGGATTGCGGATCAACGCGTCGAGTCCCCCCGCGAGCGAGCTCGACGTGGTGTCGTGCCCGGCGGTCGCGATGATCGAATAGTAGCCCGCCGTCTCGAGGTCGCCGAGCGGCTGGCCGTCGATCGTGCCGTTCGCGACCGTCGACGCGATGTCGGACGTCGGGTGGGCGCGCCGATCCATGGTGATGCCGTGGAAGTAGATCGCCATCTCTTGCAGCGCCTGCATGAAGACCTGCACCGGGTCGACGCCCTCGACGCCGCCGACGTCGGGGTCCTCCCCGCCGAAGATCTTCTGCGTGAGCGCGAGCATGCGCGGCTCGTCCGTCGCGGGCACGCCGAGGATGCTCAGGATCACGTGGAGCGGGTAGTAGAGCGCGATGTCGCGGACGAAGTCGCACGCGCCGTCGTGATCGAGCATGCGGTCGACGAAGCGCTTGGCGAGCACCGGGAGCTTGTCGCCGACCACGCGGCGGAGATTGGTCGGCTTGAACCAATCGTTGGTGACGAGCCGATACGCCCGGTGCTCGGCGCCGTCCATGTGGATCAGCGTCTTGATGTCGATGCCGAGGGCGCGACTCTTCTCGATCTGCTCGCGCGGCAGGAGCACCGAGTCGCGCGTATTCCAGAAGAGCATGTGATTGCGCTCGACCTCGGCGAGATGCGCGTGGCGCGTGACGGCGCGAAACGGGACGTAGCCCTCGACCTCGACGAGCGGCAGCGGATCGTTACGGCGAAGACGCGCGGCAGCGGCGTGCCAGAAATCCGGGTCGGCGTACGCGGTCGGGTCGATGAAGATTCGCGCGTCGCCGAGCGCGCTGAAATCCGGAGTCGTGGGAGTGGGAGCCATGGCGTCCACCTAACATCCGGACGCAGCTGCTCCAATCACGCGGACGCGTGCGAGGGCCGACTCGGCGCCGCTGGCAGCACGACGCGAAACCGCGCGCCCGGACCATCGCGCGCTCACCTCAGCGCACGAGGTCGACGTCGGTCAGGTAGTCGATCGGCCGCGGGTGCTCGACCGCCGTCCAGGTCGCGCCGCCGTCGGAGGTCGCCCAGCTCCGGCCGATGCTCGAGCGCAGCTGCAAGGCGCGCGCGTCCTGCGCCACGACGATGGCGGAACGGTCGTCGATGGCATCGAAGCCGACCGACGCGAGCTCGCCGAGCCCGTCGACGTCGAGGCGCGCGACCCATGTCGCGCCATCGTCGTGCGTGACGAAGACCCTGAGACGTTGGTCGCTTTGACCGCTGCTCGTTGCGAGCCATCCCACGCCATCGGGAAGGAAGACGCCGCGTCGAATCCGCAGCGCTCCGGGAAGGTTTCCGTGTCGGTCCTCCCACGTCGCTCCGCCGTCCACCGACATCCGCACGGTCGATCGTGGTCCGAGGAACCAGAGACGGCCGTCCGGGCCGCACGCCGCCGCCGCGCCGAATCCGGTCGGCACCCGGGCCGTCGCGTCGTCCCACGAACGGCCTCCGTCGCGCGTCGCCAATACGAGGGTGTGCTCGACGTCGGTGACGTCGAAACCGGTCACGAGGCCGACGCCTGCGGCGCCGACGCAGACACTTCGCAGCTGGATGTCCTCGACCATCGTCGGATCGAGGGGCGGCAAGGCGGCTCGGTGCCAGGTCGTGCCCCCGTCCGTGCTGTAGAGAACAGCCGGACCCGGCATCGTCGGCAGGCTGCGATCCTCTTGCCCGACCGCAACGACGCGCGCCGCGTCGATCGCCGCGACGTCGGCGAGCACCGGAGGCAGCCCGACGATGCCCGCGCGTTGGTCCGTCCACGTGATGCCGCCATCGGTCGTGCGCAAGACGGCGCCGGGCGCCGTCGCGGCGACGATCCACCCCGTGCTCCGGTCGGCGTAGCTCACGGCGTGCACGAGCCCGGGACCGGTCGGCGTCCACGAGAACCCGCCGTCGTCGGAGCGCAGCAACGCCGCGCCAGTCGCCCACGCGACCGCCGACGTCGATGTCACAGTGGGGCTCGGCGTGGCCGCCTGCGGGGTTGGTGCGACGGGCGTCGCCGTCGGTGTCGGGGCCACGAGCGTCGCCGACGCGGTCGGCACGGCCGTGTGGTCATCGCCACCGCCGTCGCTGCCGCACGACGCCATGGACAAAACCAGGAGCCCGCCGAGAACGAGGCGATACGACACTTCGACGTAGGTCATCCGTCGACGACGGCGCACGGCGTCGAATCTTACGCCTCTCGATCTACCCGCCGAGGCTTGCAAACGATCGACCGGGTGCGGAATGAAGGCCACGGCCCCTCCCCATGGCAACGCCACGATTAGCGCAGCCCCCTCCCGAAGATCCGGCGTGGCCGGGGACGGAGCGGCGGCCGATCGTCTTCCTGCTCGACGCGGCGAGCAGCCTCGAGCGGAAGGTGCTGGAGCGTTGGATCGTCGAGCACCGTCCCGCCGACGCGGCGGACGGCGCCATCGAGACGATCGCCATCCCGGCCGCGCGCGGCGGCGGACGGCGGCGCCGCCTCGACCCGCAGCTCGAGGCCCGCCTCGCGATCGGCGACGATCCGCTGATGGCGCCGCTCCGGGTCGCGTGGCAGCCGCCGGAGGTCGACGGCGTGCACCGGACGCGCCTCCGCGACCTGCTCTCGACCGGCGACCCGCGCGACCCCGGCCGGCTTCGCCAGTGGTGGGTGCTCCGCCGCCACCCGGAGCGCTGCCGCATCGTCGCAGGTGAGCCGGCGCCGCTCTCGCAGCTCCGCGAGCGCTGGCAGCTCGCCTGCGGCACCGATGCGGCGCAGACGACGGGGCTCGCCGACTTCGTCGCGTTGCAGGCGACGCTCGCCCTCGAGCGCGCCGAGCGCCGCCTCCGCGGGACCCGCTACAAGGTGCCGCGCTTCGTCCGCGAGAACATCGAGGCCCGGCCGAGCTTCCGCGGCGGCGTCGCGCGTCTCGCGCGCGAGCTGAAACGCCCGGAGCCGAAGGTTGCGGCCGAGGCGATCGGATATCTCCGCGAAATCGCCGCGACGCACAGCCCGTACGTCATCGACTTGACCGCGCACCTGATCCACCTCCTCTACACACGCGGCTACGGCGAAGCGCTGCACTATGACCATCAACAGCTCGCCGAGGTCTACGCGCTCGCGCAGCGCCACCCGGTCGTCTTCCTCCCCTCGCACAAGTCGAACCTCGATCACCTGGTTCTCCAATACGCACTGCACGAGAACGGCCATCCGCCGAACCACACGGCCGGCGGCATCAACATGAACTTCTTTCCGGTGGGGCCGCTCGTGCGCCGGAGCGGCGTGTTCTTCATCCGCCGGAGCTTCAAGGACAACGCCGTCTACAAGTTCGTCCTGCGCCAATACATCGACTACCTGATCGAGAAGCGCTTCTCGCTCGAGTGGTACATCGAAGGCGGCCGCTCGCGCTCCGGGAAGCTCCGGGAAGCTCCTGCCGCCGATGTTCGGCATGCTGCACTACGTGGTCGACGCGTACCGGCGCGGCAAAAGCGAGGACGTCTATCTCATCCCGGTCGCGATCGCGTACGACCAGATCCAGGACGTCGGGTCGTACGTCGCCGAGCAACGCGGCGGCGCCAAGTCGCACGAGAGCTTCGGCTGGTTCCTCGGGGTCGTCCGCCAGCTGCGCCGGCGCTACGGGGACATTCACATCAAATTCGGCGAGCCGGTGTCGCTGCACGCGGCGCTCGGCCCGCCCGAGCCCGGTGCCGAGCCGCGCGACGACGAGCAGAGCCTGGCGCTCCAGAAGATCGCGTTCGAGGTGTCGGTCCGCATCAACCGCGTGACGCCGATCACGCCGACGTCGCTGGTGACCATGTCGCTGCTCGGCGGCGGCGGCCGCGCCTTCACGGTGCCGGAGATCCTGCGCGGCATGACGAACCTGTTGTCGTACGTCCGGCGGCGGAAGCTGCCGACGTCCGGCGAGCTCGGGCTCGACACCGAGGCGGGGCTGCAACGCGCTCTCGACACGCTGGTCGAAAGCAAGGTCGTGACCACGTATGCCGCCGGTCTCGACAGCGTCTACCAGATCACGCCCGAGCAAGAGCCGACGGCGGCATACTACCGCAACACCATCATTCACTTCTTCGTGAACGGCGCGATCGCGGAGCTGGCGCTCCTCGAAGCTGCCGAGCGCGAGGGCGAGCCGCGCGCCCGCTTCTGGGACGCGGCGATGGCGCTCCGCGACCTCCTCAAGTTCGAGTTCTTCTTCGCCGAGAAAGACGAGTTCCGGACCGAGGTCGACGCCGAGCTGCGCATGCACGACCCCGAGTGGGAGCATGCGCTGGCACGCGGCCGGAGCTCGATCGAGCAGCTCGTGCGCCGGATCCGCCCCTTCAGCGCACACCGCGTGCTGCGCCCGTTCCTCGAGTCGTACCGGGTCGTCGCCGACGGCCTTGCGCGCCGCGATGCCGCGACGCCGTACGACGAGCCGGCCTTCATCGCGAGCAGCCTGGCACTCGCGCAGCAGTACCAGCTCCAGAAGCGCGTGCACTCGGGCGAGTCGGTCTCCAAGGTGCTCTTCGCGACCGCGCTCCGCCTCGCGAAGAACCGGAAGCTCGTCGACCCCGGCCCCGACGTCGCCGAGCGCCGGCAACGCTTCGCCGCCGAGATCCGCGACGCGCTCCGCCGCGTCGACGCGATCAGCGCCCTCGCGCAGATGCGGCGCGCGGGGCTGATCGACTGAAACGGCGCGCCGCGTCGGCGTTCATGACGCACGATTCTCGTTGACAGTGGGGAACGGAGACGACTAGAGGTCCGGCCATTGATTCGTACCCGCGGCAGGTGGATCGTGCGGGCGTGACCGAGCCTCTCGCGTTCCGCCCCCACCCCTGGCACGGCCTCGATCCGGGCCCACGCTGTCCCGAGATCGTCACCGCCTACATCGAGATCGTCCCGACCGACGGCGTGAAGTACGAGATCGACAAGCACTCGGGGTACCTCAAGGTCGACCGTCCGCAGCGCTTCTCGGTCGTGTGCCCGACACTCTACGGCTTCATCCCGCAGACCTATTGCGGCGCGGGTGTCGCGGCGCACGTGATCGCCGGGGGCCCGACCGTCACGCGCGGCGACGGTGATCCACTCGACGTCTGCGTGCTGACCGACCGCCACATCGCGCGCGGTGAGATCCTCCTCGAGGCGCGCCCGATCGGCGGCCTCCGCATGGTCGAGGGCGGCGAGGCCGACGACAAGATCATCGCGGTCCTCCTCGGCGACCCGACCTTCGGCGAGCTCGCCGACGTCCGCCAGCTGCCGCGCGCGCTCGTCGATCGCCTGCGCCACTATTTCCTGACCTACAAAACGATCCCCGGCGACACGACGACGATCACGGTCGACCCGGTGTACGACGCCGCCGAGGCGCGCGCGGTGATCACGGCCGCGCGGGCGGACTACGCGCGGAAATTTCCGCCGCGGCCCTGAAGCGTCCGTGCGTGGGCTACGCCGGCGAGGGCTCGCGGCTCGCGCGGCGATTCAGCTGCGCGAGGGTCGCGTCGACCGTCCAGAGGAGCCGGATCGCGTGCGACGTCACGTCGCCGAGCGGCCGGCCGAAGTACGGGAGCGCGGCGTTCACCGTGAAGATGATCCACTCGTACTCGTCGATCTCGAGCACGTGCGCCTGCGCGAGCAGCACCTCGATGCCGTGCAGCTCCTCACCGCCGAACCCCGGCGAGAAGAACGCACGGGTCGGGTCCTGCTCGCCGAGGTGCGCGAGCAGCCAGCGGAGCTTCGAGAAGTGGATCCAGAGCCGAAAGCGCAGCAGCTCGGCCTGGCGGTTCCGGCGCCGCTCCTCGCGCCACATCGGCATGAGCGCAACGACGGCGTTCACGAATACCGCGAGCGCGAAGAGCGCGGTCCAGTTCCAGTCCGTGAGCCAGTCGTGACGCCAGGCATACGCGCCGGCCGCGCCGAGCGCGGCGCCGACCAGTGCCAGCACCAGCAAGCGTGCCGCGCGCCGGAGGGAGCCGTCCGCGCGCTCGGTCAGGACGAACGCGGAGCGCTCCGGTGGGCTCGACGACGGCATGCCCCGGCACTGTAACACCGCCCGGAACAAACCGTCTGCGCCGGTGGTCGAAAGAGATCGAAGAGATCGAGGAAATCCACGACTGCGCTCGGGGCGCGATCGCTCGCCGTTTCCGAGCGAGCCTAGCTTCGGCGAACCGCCGCGAGCTCGTCGAGGAGACGGTCGATCTCGTCCTCCGTCCCGACCGAGATGCGCAGGGCGTCGCGCAGGCGATCCGTCGCAAAATGCCGTACGAGGACGCCGCGCTCGCGGAGCGCCTTCTGCACGGGGCCCTGGTCCTCCCCGGCGCGCCGTGCGAGCACGAAGTTGGTCGCGGACGGCAGGACGTCGTAGCCGAGCCCGGTGAGCCCCGCGGAAAGGCGCGCCCGGGTCGCGACGATCCGCGCGACGTTCCCCTCCATCCAGTCGATCGCGACGAGCGCCGCCGTCCCGGCGACGATCGCGATCCGGCTCAAGTTGTACGAGTCCTTCACCTTTGCGACCTCGGCGAGCAGGTCGGGATGCCCGAAAGCCAGGCCGATCCGCATGCCGGCGAGCGAGAACGATTTGGAGAAGGTGCGGAGCACGATCACGTTCGGGTGGGTCGCGAGGAGCGGAAGCGCCGTCGACCCGGCGGGCGCGAAGTCGACGTACGCCTCGTCGACCACGACCACCCCGTCGAACCCGCTCGCGAGCTCGGCGATCGTCTCGATCGGCGTCAGGCTCCCGGACGGCGCATTCGGATTGCAAATGAGCATCATCCGGCCTTCGGCGACGAAGAGCGCCGGCGGCGTCGTGAAGTCGGGAGGGAATGGGATCGTGAGGGAGCGGCCCTCCTGGACGGTGACCAGCGTGTCGTAGAGGGAATACGTCGGGTCCGGGTAGACGACGATGTCGTCGGGCCCGACGATCGCCCGGGTCAGCATGGTGAGGAGCTCGTCCGAGCCGTTTCCGGCGACGACCTGCTCCGGCCGGACGCCGTAGCGCCGCGCGGCCTCCTCGCGGAGCGGCTTCGCGCTCGGCTCCGGATACAGGCGAAGGTCGGCGGTGGCGGCGTCCCGGATCGCGTCGACCACACCGGGCGCGGGTGGATACGGGTTCTCGTTGGTGTTGAGCTTCACGACGCGTCCGCCCTGCGGCTGCTCGCCGGGGACGTAGCCGTGCATCTGCTCGACGATCGGTCGGACGCGGCTCACGCGCGGAGACTACGACGGAACGGCCGGCCCGTCACCCGCCACGCCCGCTGGAGCAGCGCCCGCCTCGGCGTCGCGCGCCGCCAGTAGCGCGACCTTGGCCGCGCGCCCGCCAGTAGCGCGACCTTGGCCCCGCGCCCGCCAGTAGCGCGGCCTTGGCCGCGCGCCCTATTGCGCAGCTTTGACGCGCGCGGCCTTCTTCAGCGGGATCGGACCCGGCCGCGTCGCCCCCGCCGCCTCGTCGTGATCGACGAGATAGCGATCGGCGATCGCCACTGCCTGACGCTTGCGATCGGGCATCTCGATCAGCACGTCGACGATCTTCTCCCAGCGTCCACGATCGGCGCCGGCGAGCTCGAAGAGATCGATCGCGAGGTCGATGTCCTTCGTCTTGAGCGCTTTGTCGCCGCGCATCACCAGTTGCTCGCTCGGGATCGCCACGTGACCGAGCTCGCAGACCCGCACCATGTCCTGAATGCGGCCACGGTCGAGCAGCTTGTCCCGGAGCAAACTCCAATCCACCGTCGCGACGATGTCGGCGTTCCGGGTGAAGAGCTCGAGCGCCTGGTCGAGGTAGCCGCGCGAGAGATACCGCCGGCCGACCAAGACGTCCGCTTGCTTCGAGGCCATGTGGGGGATCCTCCTTCACGCCGCGCCGAAAAGCGCTGCGCACGGCAAAAGTTAAAGAGGTCGGTTGAATTATTCAAGATGAAAGATCGCCGACGCCACCGGCTGACATGCGTCACCGTCCTGCGTCCGCCATCGCATCCGCACTGGCGAATCCCGAGACAGCGCGTTGAATTCGCGGGTCTTCTGCGGTACCGCGGTCCGACCTCGCATGGCCACCGAAAAGAATCTCGCGATCGTCTCCGTCGTCGGCCGCGACCAGAAGGGCGTCGTCGCGCGGGTTTCTACGTACCTCGCCGGCTGCAACATCAACATCGAGGACATCGAGCAGCGCGTGATGGAGGGACTGTTCATCATGACGATGCGGGTCGACCTCACCGACCTGGCACCGTCGCTCGACGAGATGATCCTCGGCCTCAAGAAGATCGGCGAGGAGACGCACATGGACGTGAGCGTGCGCCTCCACAGCACGCGCGAGCGGAAGCGCGTCGCCGTGTTGGTCAGCAAGGAGCCGCAGTGCCTGGAGCAGCTCGTCGCCGACCGCGCCGCGGGCCTCCTGAACGGCGACTTGGTGACCGTGCTCTCGAATCACGACGTACTGCGGCCCTGCGCCGAGCGCGCCGGCCTGCCGTTCGAGTCGTTCGCGTCGAGCGACAAGCCCGCGCACGAGGCGTTCCTCCTCGCCAAGCTCCGCGAGGCGCGCGCCGACCTCGTGGTGCTCGCCCGCTACATGCAGGTGCTGACCGGCAACGTCGTCCGCCAGTACCCGAGCCGCATCATCAACATCCACCCGTCGCTCCTGCCCTATTACCCGGGCGCGAACGCCTACAAGCAGGCGTGGGAGGAAGGGGTCCGGGTGTCGGGCTGTACCGCCCACTTCGTGACGGAGCAGCTCGACCAAGGGCCGGTGATCCTGCAGGACGTCTTTCACATCCGGGTCGGCGAGGACACGCTCGACGAGGTGAAGGCGCGCGGCCAGGCGCTCGAGGGCAAGGTGCTGTCGCAGGCCCTCCAGCTCGTGCTGAACGACCAGCTGGTCGTGACCGACAAGAAGGTGCTCTTCAGGCCCGGGCGCCTGCCGGCCTGACACGGGGCAGGTGACCGGCCTCTTCTTCGCGTTCGTGGTGCTCGTGACCGCCGCCGTCTGGGTGACGCGCGGCGTCCGCAAGCGGCAAGCGCGCGCCAGCGTGCGGCGCGGACCGGGCACCTCGCTCGAGGAAGCGCTGCCGGTCTCCTCCTTCGACGCGATCGACGACGCGGTCCGGGCGCGGCGCTGTCATTGCGGCGCCGGCGTCCATGCCGTCGGCGAAGGGACGCGCGAGGTCGGCGACCGCCGTTTCCGCTACGCGCGCCTCGAGTGCGACGCGTGCGAGGAGGAGCAGTTGCTCTACTTCGACGTGACCACCATCTTTCATTGAATGAGCGTGACCCCGACCAACGCCGACATCGCCGCCCTACTCCGCGAGATCGCGCTCTTCCTCTCGATGGAGGACGAGCCCTTCAAGCCCCGGGCCTACGAGAAGGCCGCCGAGTCGGTGGCGCTCGCCGAGCAGGCGTGCGCCGCACTGTTCGCGGGCGGCGGAGCGAAGGCGTTGGCGACGATCCCCGGCATCGGGAAGAGCATCGCGGAAAAGATCGGCGAGCTGCTCGCGACCGGTAGGATGACCTATCGCGAGGAGCTCTACGCGAAGACGCCGGTCGACATCGCCGCGCTCACGACGGTCGAGGGCGTCGGGCCGAAGGCGGTGCGCGTGCTCTACCAGGAGCTCGGGGTCACCGATCTCGCGACGCTCGAGGCCGCGGCCGAGGCCGGCCGCATCCGCGGTCTCCCGCGCTTCGGCGCGAAGAGCGAGGAGAAGATCCTGAAAGGGATCGCGTTCGCGAAGCAGCGCTCGGGACGCTTTCCGATCGGCCACGTGCTCCCGCTCGTCCGCACGATCGAGAGCCGACTCGCCGGCTTCAAGAGCGTCGAGCGCGCGATCATCGCCGGCTCGATCCGGCGGCGGCGCGAGATGGTCGGCGACGCCGACATCCTCGTGATCGCGAAGAAGGCCGCGCCCATCATGGAATTCGTCGCCGGCATGCCGGAGGTCGCGCGCACCGTCGCGGCCGGCGACACCAAGATCTCGGTGAAGCTCGCGACCGGCATCCAGCTCGACGTCCGTGTCGTGCCGCGCGCGAGCTTCGGCGCGGCGCTCCACTACTTCACGGGGTCGAAGGCCCACAACGTGCTGATGCGCCAGCTCGCGATCAAGAAGCAGCTGAAGCTCAACGAGTACGGCCTGTTTCGCGGCGAAACTTCCATCGCGGGAACGACCGAAGAGGAGATTTTCGGGGCGCTCGATCTGCCCTACATCCCGCCCGAGCTCCGCGAGGACGTCGGCGAGATCGACGCCGCCCGCGCCGGCCGCCTTCCGCGTCTCATCGAGCCCGGGTCGCTGCGCGGCGACCTGCAGACGCAGACGACCTGGACCGACGGCGCCGACACACTCGAGGACATGGTCGCGGAAGCACAGCGCCTCGGCCTCGAGTACATGGCCATCACCGACCACACCCGCGACCTCGCGATGACCGGCGGCAGCGACGAGGCGAAGATCCGGCTCCAGGGGAAAGCGATCGACGGGCTCAACACACGCCTGAAGGGGTTCCGCGTGCTGAAGGGCGCGGAGGTCAACATCCGGAAGGACGGCACCCTCGACATCGCCGACGACTGCCTCGCCGAGCTCGACGTCGTCGGCATCGCCGTCCACTCGCACTTCAACCTGCCGCGCGCCGAGATGACCGCACGCGTGATCCGCGCCATGCAGAACCCGCACGCCGACATCCTCTTCCACCCGACCGGCCGGCAACTGAACCGCCGCGAGCCGATCGACCTCGACCTCGATGCGGTGATCGCATGCGCACGCGAGACCGGCACGATCCTCGAGCTCGACGCCTATCCCGACCGCCTGGACTTGAAAGACGAGCACGTCCACAAGGTGATCGGGGCCGGCCTGAAGATCGTCATCGACTCCGACGCCCACTCGACCGCGCAGCTGAGTTTCCCCGCGGACTACGGCATCGGCCAGGCCCGCCGCGGCTGGGCGACCGCCGACGACGTACTGAACACGCGACCGGTCGAGGAATTTCTCGCGGGACTCAAGGGCGGCGGCGGGATGCCCTCACCCAAGCCTGCCGCCAAGAAGCGCCGCTAGCGCTGCGGGCCACGACGTGCCGCTAGCGCGGCGGCCGGAGGTGCGCGCTGACGGTGAGCGCCGTCTGCGCCACCATGTTCGCGACGTCGACGACCGCTGCGACCGCGAGCGCGGTGACGGTGAGCGCGCCGAACGCCAGCGTCGACGGCAGCGCCGGATGCAGGCCGAACGGCAGCGTCTCGCGACGGCGCGACGATACCAAGCGCAACCGCGGGCGTTCGTAGGGCGAGCCGACGTGAGGTCCGCGGCGGCTCGCGCCGCGTCGCACGGCGGGACGGCGGCGTGTCGGGATGCGCGGTTCGCTTTCGTCGAATCGGCCCATGGGCGTCTCGAACGACGGATCAGCAAGCGAGGTGCCACGTTCGCCGGCGAGCCCGCACGCAACTGCGCGAGCGAATTCCAACGCGTGCGGACGCGGCAGCGGCACGAAAGTGACGGTCCGTGCAGCGATGGACGGCCGGTGTGCCGGGGCCGCAGGGCGGCGGCAGGATCGTGGGGATGCGCATCGCGAGCGGCCGCTTGTTCACGATGTTCTCGTTCGACGTCGGCTACGAGATCGACCTCGGACGGCTGCGCGCCGCACGCTCTCAGCCCGAGCGAGACCGACGAGGTGCTACGAACGGCGGCGACGTACCAGCCGCGCGACCTCGTCGTCACCGACTGGAATGTAGCCCTCGTGCTGTTCTTCGTACGCTGACGCGTCAGCGCCCCGAGCCCACGCCGTCGATCGCCTTGACCGCCGCCCGGAGCTCCTTCCACTCCGGCTGGTCCTCCGGCACGAGCTCGAGCGCACGCTCGTAGCCGGCACGCGCGCGGGAGAGATCGCCACGGAGCTCGAAGGCGCGTCCGATGTGCCTCCACTGGCCGCGCGCGTCGCCGCTCTTTGCGAGGCACTCGGCGAGCCCGTACTCCGCGTCGTCGAGCTCGGGGTCGAGCTCGAGGGCGCGGCGGAAAAGCGCGGTCGCGCGCTTTACGTCCCCGCTCGCGAGCGCGAGCTTGCCGAGCTCGAGCGACATGGCGGCGTTCGTCGGATCAGCGCGCAGCTCCGCCTCGAAGCTCTTCTGCGCCTCGTCGCCGCGGCCGAGCCGCACGAGCACGCGACCGAGGTCGCCCGCCGCGCCAGGAAGCCTGGCGGCAGCGGCCCGTGCGAGAACCGGCTCGGCCTCCGTCGGACGCGCCGGGTCGACGTAGAGGTAGACGAGCCCCAGGCGATGGGCGGCAGCGGCATCATCCGGCGCTGCGACGACGGCCGCCCGATACGTCCGCACGACCTCGTCCACGGGATCGACCAGCGCGCGGACGGTCGCCTGCGCCGCGGCGAGCCGATGCGCACCGCCGGGGCGCGCAGCCGGGCGCGACAGCGACGGCAGGCGGTGCTCGAGCGCCGCGACGCGATCTTCGGTGAGCGGGTGCGAAAGAAAATACGCGGGCACGTTCGCCGGGTTCAGGCGCTGCTGCTGCAGCACGCGGCGGAGGAAGATCGGCATGCCGGCGGGATCGAACCCTGCCGGCGCCATGAGCCCGATGCCGACGGCGTCCGCCTCCTGCTCGAACTCACGCTGATACTTGAGCTGCGCCGCCGTCCCCGCGGCGACCGCGCTCGCACCGAGCGCCGGATGCAGGACCGAGAGGAAGAGGCCGAGGAGCGTTCCGTAGTTGATGAGCGCCGTCTTCTCCTGTTGCCGGACGACGTGGCGGGAGGCGACGTGCACGAGCTCGTGCGCGAGTACGCCCGCGAGCTCGGCCTCGCTCGCGACGCCGAGCAGGAGGCCGCTGTGCGCGTACACGTAGCCCCCGGGGACCGCGAACGCGTTCAGGTTCGCGTCGCGGACGACGTAGAACCGATAGGGAAAACGCTGGTCGTCGAGGCGCGCGATCAGGCGCCCGCCGATCTCGCGGAGGTACTCGGTGAGCGCCGGCGAGCGCACGAGCGGCAGCTGCACGCGCGCTTCGAGCGCGAACCGCGCGCCGAGCTCGCGCTCCTCGGCGAGACCGATCGCGTGCGCGGCCGGCGCGGTCGCGAGCGCGGCGGCGGCGAGCACCGCCACCACCCGCGTCGTCCGCGCGCGGGTCATCGTCCGAGACGACGCGCCAGCGCTTTCGCGAAATACGTGAGCACGATGCCGGCGCCGGCGCGCACGATCGCGGTGTGCAACTCCACCATGGCACGCTCCTCGTCGAGCATGCCGGCGGCCGCCGCGGCCTTGATCATCGCGTACTCCCCGCTCACGGCGTACGCCGCGACCGGCACGTCGACCGCCGCGCGGACCCGCTGGATCACGTCGAGGTACGCGAGCGCCGGCTTCACCATCACGATGTCGGCGCCCTCCTCCACGTCGAGGGCGACCTCACGAAGGGCCTCGCGCGCGTTGGCGGGATCCATCTGATACCCGCGTCGGTCGCCGAACTGCGGGGTCGACTGCGCCGCGTCGCGGAACGGGCCGTAGAACGCCGAGGCGTATTTGGCGGCGTACGCCATGATGCCGAGCTCCGGGAAGCCGGCGGCGTCGAGCCCGGTGCGGATCGCCGCGACGCGGCCATCCATCATGTCGGACGGTGCCACCAGATCGGCTCCGGCGCGCGCGTGCGCGACGGCTTCCTTCGTCAGCAGCTCGAGCGTCGGGTCGTTCTGTACTGCGCCGTCCTGCACCACCCCGCAATGACCGTGGTCAGTGTACTCGCAGAGGCACACGTCGGTGATGACGAGCAGATCGGGCACCGCCCGCTTGATCGCCTCGACCGCGCGAGGGACCACCCCCCCATCCGACCACGCTTCCGAGCCGTAGGCGTCTTTGTGCTCGGGGATGCCGAACAGGATCACCGCCGGAATGCCGAGGTCGGCGACGTTCCGGCACTCTTCCACCGCCCGGTCGACCGAGAGCTGCGCCACGCCAGGCATCGAGGCGACCGGATTCTCGACCCGGCTCCCCGGCACCACGAACAAGGGCAGCACCAAGCCATCGACGCTCGGTCGGGTCTCCGCAACCAGCCGGCGAAGCGTCGCGGTCCGGCGCAGCCGCCGTGCGCGATGCGTGGGGAATCCCATTGCTGGTTCGCGACGATAGGGCATTCAAACTGCATTGACAACGCACATTCGCCATTGCTACCAGCAAGACGGGTCTCTGATGCGCGGCGCTCCCTTTCCTGCATCGTCGCGCGTCCGTTCACACATCCCCTGGAGGATCATCTGATGTCCGTGCTTTCGAAATCGTTCGCGGCGCTAGCCGCCTTCTTTGTGGTCCTGACCGGCAGCGCGTCGGCGCAAGTGTGCGGCGACGCCGACGGCAGCGGCTCCGTCACCGTCACCGACGGCGTGCAGGCGCTACGCGCGGCGGCCGGCCTTTCGAGCTCGTGCGCCAGCGGCGCCTGCGACGTGGACGGCAGCGGGGCGGTCACCGTGACCGACGGCGTCAACGTGCTCCGGAAGGCCGCCGGCATCGCCATCATCGAGAGCTGCACGACGGGCGTCGCTGCGCCGGTCGAAAGCTTGCTGCGCTCGTCGCTGCCGATCTTCGGCAACCTCACCAAGCTCGGGTCGGCCGGCAGCGCCCGCGCCGCGACGACCGAGCAGTGCGAAAACTCGGACGGCTTCGTCACGATCGACGACGAGACCGGAGAGCTCACCTTCGACAACTGCGTCCTCGAGGGCTTCCTCTACGACGGCTTCCTCGCGCTCAGTGCCGACACGCTCGACTTCGACCTGACGTTCACCTTCCTCCAAACCGGTGAGTCGCAGGCGCTGAGCGGTAGTATCACCCAACGCGTCGTGGGCGGGACGTTCGTCAACACCGGGTTCTTCGACCTCGAGACGGAGCTCGGCTTCTTCAGCGTCGACTTCGACCAGCTCGTCCTCGATACCGAGGGCTTCTTCGTCGGTGGCGCGTTGGAGTTCAGCGTCGACGACGGTCAGCTCTCGACCGTGGAAAGCATCGTCCTCAACTTCAGCCCGTCGAGGGTGGCGGTCGTCGAGGTGAACCTGATCGACGGCGAGGTGCTGCCGTTCAACTTCGACCTCGTGAGCGGAGAACTCACGCCGATCGCGAACTGAGCGACGGCATGCGGCGGCGGGTCCCGATGAGGAGGCTCCTCCTGGCGCTCGCCGCCGCGCTCGCCGTGCTCGGCCCGGCGGTCGCGGGCGCGGTGTGCGGCGACGCGAACGACGACGGGCGCGTGACGGTGAGCGACGGCGTGCAGACCCTCCGCGCCGCAGCCCAGCTCTCGAGCAGCTGCGACGAGCGCTGCGACTTCGACGGCAGCGGCGCGATCACGGTGAGCGACGGCGTGAACGTGCTGCGCAAGGCCGCGCAGCTCCCGGTCGTCGAAAACTGCGAGGAAGACGGCGATCCCACCGCCTCCCTGATCGGACACACCCTCGGCATCTTCGGGCCACTCGTCAAAGTCGGAGCCGTCGGCGGGGCCGCGGCCGCCGGCACGCCAAACCTCTGCGACAACGCGAGCGGCAGCGTCCAAGACAGCGGCGACGGCTTCGTCTTCGAGAGCTGCGACTTCGGCGACGTCACCTTCGACGGCTTTCTCGGCACGACCGACGGTAACCTGAGCTTCAACAACCTCGAGGTGCGACGCCGCGACGACGTCGTGACGCTCGCCGGGTCCCTGAGCGTCGGCGAGGCCGACGGCAACCCGGAGCTCTCCGGCGTGCTCGACGGCGACTCGCAGCAGCTCGGCACCTATGTCGTCACCTTTCAACAGGTCGTGACGGATCCCCAGGGCGACACGCTCGACGGCGGGCTCACCTTCGACACCAGCGACGCCGACATCCCGAACGTCGTCGAGGTGCGGGTGACCCTGACGGGCGGCACGTCACTGCCGGTGGTGGTGCTCTTCGCCGACGACACGACCCGCAACTTCACCTACGACACCACGACCGACGTGCTGACGCCGATCGCGACGCCGAGCCCGTCGCCCACCCCGACCGCGCCGCCGACGGCGGAGGTCCGCCTGTTCAACATCGACGATCGCATCACGGCGTTCCTGAACGGCAAGCAGGTGCTGCAAGCGGCATCGACGGGTCCGGGCGCGACGGCGGACACCGGGTTCGTCGAGGTCGACGGCCTCACGTGCGGCGACAACCTCTTCGAGTTCCGGGTCGAGAACACGGCGCCCGGAAGCGGCTACACCTTCGGCGTCCAGCTGCGTGTCGGCGACGACCTCGTGGTGAATCGCACCTGCGGCACGGCCGGCGTCCAGGGTTGCGATGGCAACAACCAGTCGCAGGGCGAGGTGGCCCGCGACGTCACGTTCGTCTGCGTCCCATGCGCACCGTGCACCGCCACCGCCGGCTCGTGCGTGAACCCGCTCACGATCCCCGCGAGCGGCCGCATCCAGATCCACGGCCGCGTGTCGGGTGCGAACAACGTCAGCGGACCCTGCGACGGTATCGGAGGACCCGAATCGGTGTTCCGGTTCACGCCGGCGACGTTCGGGTGCTACCAATTCGCGACCTGCGGAACGACCTTCGACTCGCAGCTCTCGCTCGGCGACGCCTTCTGCGGCGGCGACGGCCCGATCCAGGAAACCTGCTTCGACGACAACCAGAGCTGCGCCGACGGCACGTCCCGCGAGTTCACCTTCGGGTTGTTCAACCCCGGGGTGCCGATCACGCTCCTGCTCGACGCCGAAGGCTCGGGAGGCGGCGAGTACGTCCTCGACGTCCGGCCGTCCGGGTCGTGCATCTTCTAGGTGGAGGAGGGGAACCCATGAGCAAGCTCGTGCTGGCGGCCGTGCTCGCGATCGTCGCCGCAGCCCCCGCTGCGGCGGAGACGTGCGGCGACGCGAACGGCAACGACACCGTCACCGTGACCGACGGCGTGCAGGCGCTGCGCGCCGCCGCGAGCCTGTCGAGCACGTGCGACGACGCCTGCGACGTCGACGGCAGCGGCGCCATCAGTGTCACCGACGGCGTCAACATCCTCCGGAAGGCCGCCGGGTTCGCGATCAACGAGGCCTGCGATTTCACGAACCAGGAAGCGAACGGCCTCACTAACCCGTCGCTCTCCATCTTCGACGGCCTCACCAAGGTCCCGGGCTTCGGGTCGTCCGATGCCGCGGCCGCGGCGGTCGGCGACTGCGAGAACGACGGCACGGTCGAGACCACGGCGCCCGGCCCCAACACGAGCGTCACCACCTTCACCGACTGCGAGATCAACGGCGCCGTCCTCGACGGCCAGATCGGCCGCGCGGTCCTCGCGCAAGGCGTCGCGCTCGCGTTCCAAGGGTTCACGATCACGAAGCTCGCCAGCGGGAGGACGCTCACCATCACGGGACAGCTCGGGGTTCAGAGCGCGCAAGCCGGACAGCGCGTCGCCGGGAAGCTCACCATCGTCTCGTCCGAGCGCGGCACCTTCACGATCGAGTTCCAGCGTATCTTGATCGTCGGCGACGGCTCGGTGCGCGACGGCATCCTGATCTACGACCTCACCGACGCGTCGACCCCGAAGGTCGCGGGCATCCGCATCAACTTCGGCGAGGGCGACGAGATTCCGGTGCAGGTGCTGCTTCGCAACAAGCAGGTCCGCCAATTGATCCTCGATCGCAATCTCCGCACGCTGCGACGGCTCGGTTGAGGCGCGCGGCCGTCCTCGCGGCGGCCGCGCTCCTGCTGCTCGCGCCGCTCGCCGGGTCGGCCGCCGCGACGTGCGGCGACGCGGACGCGGACGGCGCCGTCACGACGACCGACGGCGTGCTCGTGCTGCGCACGGCCGCCGGACTCGCGCCGGCGTGCCCGGTGAGCGCGTGCGACGTCGACGGCGACGGTCGCGTCACCATCACCGACGCCGTCGTCGTGCTCCGTCGCGCCGTCGGGCTCGACGCCGGCGGCGCGGCGTGCGGCACCGGATCCATCGCGGGCCGCTTGCTCGTGCCGCCCGCCGCCGCGGCGGACCCAACCGAGCACGAGCCGAACGACGGCCCCGCGGCGGCCACCGTCGTCGGCTGGATCGCGCCGGGGGAGACCCGACGCATGGCGGGGTCGATCGGCGGCGAGGACCCGTTCGACGGGTGGCGGTTCGTCGGCGACGGTGCCGTTGGGCTCGATCTGACCCTCACCTTTCCGGCGGACCCAGGGGTCGACCTCGATCTGCTGGTCGACGATCTGCGCGGCGCGGCCGCGACCTGCGAGCGGACGACGCCCGCGCGCGAGCACTGCCGCCTCAGCATCGCGAGCGACGGTCCACGCCCGTTCGACGTGGTGGTCGTGCCGGGATCCGGATCGAGCGCGGTGCCGTACCAGCTCATCGTGAACGCGTTCGCGATCCATGCGCCGCTCGGCGTACGACCGGGGGCCGGCGCCGGCGCCCCGCTCGCCATCGAGCCGGCCGTCTATCGTGGCGAGATCCCGGAGATCGTCGCCGGCGAGCTCGTCGTGCAAATGGATCCAGCGGCGCAGGTCGACGACGACGACGCCAATGGCCTCCGGCGGCGTGCACGCGTGGCGGCGCGTGCCGCGGGCGTCG
>JANNPN010000120.1:0-5078 GCA_031400185.1 Polyangiaceae bacterium | reverse complement strand
CACCGACCCGACGACCGGCGGCGTTGCGGCGTCGATCGCGCTGCTCGGCGACGTCAATCTCGCCGAGCCGCGCGCGCTCATCGGCTTCGCGGGGCCCCGCGTCGTCGCGCAGACCATCAACGAGGAGCTGCCCGCGGGGTTCCAGCGCGCCGAGTTCCTGCTCGCGCACGGGATGCTCGACGCGGTCGTCGAGCGGCGCGACCTGCGGAGCACGCTCGCGCGCGCCCTCCGGACGCTTCGACCCGCGACGCGTGGCCGCTCGCGTCCGGCACCCCGGGTTGCGGGGCGTCCGGCATCGCGGCAGCGTCGGCGCGGCCGACGATGACGTCCGACGCCTATCCGGAGACGCTCGCCGGGCTCTATCGCTTGGAGGCGAAGCACGGCATCGACCTGAAGCTCGAACGCGTGCGCCGGGCCGCGGCAATCCTCGGCCACCCCGAGCGCGCGGCGCCGACGTTTCACGTCGCCGGCACCAACGGGAAGGGGTCGACCGCCGCCATGCTGGCGGCCATGCTCGGGGCGGACGGCCGGCGCGTCGGGCTCTACACGTCACCGCACCTCGTCTCCTTTCGCGAGCGGATCGTGGTCGACGGCGTTCGCATCGAGGAGGACGCCGTCGTCGCGGGGGTCGCGAGCATTCGCTCCGCGCTCGGTCCGGCGATGGACCTCACGTGCTTCGAGGTCATGACGCTGCTCGCGTGGGAGACGTTTCGGACGGCAGCCGTCGACGTCGTGGTGCTCGAGGTCGGGCTCGGAGGCCGGCTCGACGCGACCAACATCGCGACGCCGGAGGTCGCCGTCATCACCAACGTGGCCGTCGATCACGAGGCGTTTCTCGGCACCGACGTCGCGACGATCGCGTGCGAGAAGGCGGGCATCATCAAGCCCGGGATTCCGGTCGTGTCGGGCGCGACCGGAATCGCCGCCGACGTCATCGCCGCCCGTGCCGCTGAGCTCGGCAGCCCGCTCGACGTGCTCGACCGCGACTTCGCGCTCACCGCCACCCCGGACGGGCTGACGTATCACGCCGGCGAGCGGGTGCTCGGGCCCTTCGCGCTCGCACTCGCCGGCGCGCATCAGCATCGCAACGCCGCCCTCGCGGTCCGTGCGCTCGAGCGAGTCCCGGCGTTCAGGCCCGCCCCGCACGCGATCGCCGCCGGGCTCGCCGACGTGCGCTGGCCGGGTCGCCTTCAGGTAGTGTGCCGCGAACCCCTTGTGCTATTGGATGGCGCCCACAATGCGGCGGGCATCGAAGCGCTCGTCGCGGAACTCCGCGCGCGTACCGCCGGACGCCGCGTACGGGTACTGTTCGGCGTGATGCGTGACAAAGGGTGGCAGAGCATGCTGCGGGCGCTCGAAGAGGTGGCCGCCGAGGTGGTCGTGACACGGCCGCGCCAGCCGCGCAGCACGCCGCCCGAGCATATCGCCGCCCAGGCGTCGCGGCCGGTGACGGTCGACGAGGATCCCGTGGCCGCCTATCGCGCGCTCGTCGCACGGAGCGCGCCGGACGACATCGTCGTCGTCACGGGCTCGCTCTTCCTGATCGGCGACGTCCTGCCGGTCGCTGACCCGAGTCTCGCCGCCGACGCGGAGCGGGAACGCGCGGCGCAGCAGCTCGCCGGACGATGCTGAAGCGGGGTCGCGCATTCCGGCGCCTCTGGTTTGCGGCGCTCTTCGTGGTCGCGTTGGCGCGCACCGCGGCGGCACTCGAGGGCATCCCCGGCCTCTCGCACCTCGGGGAGACCGAGACGGGCGAGATCACCATCGACGCCGAGCACATCGAATACGATCAGCGCGTCGATGTCGTCACCGCGACCGGGGCGGTCAAGATCACGCGCGGCGACATGGTGCTCACCGCCGATACCGTGAAGGTCAACCGGACGACGCAGGTTGCGAATGCGAGCGGCAACGTCGTCGTCGTGGATCCGCAGGGTACGCTGTCTGCCGACGTGCTGACCCTCGACCTGGTCCAGGAGACCGGCGCGATGGATCAGGGCACCGTGTTTCTGAACGCCAACCGCTACCAGCTGGCGGGCGAGCGCTTCGAGAAGTCCGCCGGGCAGACGTACTCCGTTACGAACGGCAGCTTCACGACATGCGTCTGTCGCGACGACGAGTCGCCGAGCTGGAGCGTCCGCGGGCAGCGCGTCACGCTCGACCTCGAGGGCTACGGGCGCGTGAAGGGCGGTACGTTCGCGGTGAAGAACGTGCCGATCCTCTACGTGCCGTACGGCATCTTCCCGGTGCGACGCGAGCGCCAGACCGGGCTCCTGTTTCCGCGCTTCGGCTTCTCGAACCGCCGCGGCTTCCAGATCGAGCAGCCGTTCTTCCTGAGCATCAACAAGAGTCACGATGCGACGGTGTCGCTCGACGTCGAGACCGAGGCGCGCGTCGGTGTGCTCGCCGAGTACCGTTACGCGCTCAGCCCCGACACGCTCGGTGAGGTCAGCGGCTCGTACTTCAACGAGCAGATTCGCGGCGCCAGCACGCGCGAGATCGTGAACTCGAACATCGCCGACCCCAACATCCCGGTGAACCGATGGAGCGCCGGAATGACGCACGACCAGTGGCTGCCGTTCGGCGTCAAGGGCTTCGCCGACGTCTTGCGCGTGAGCGACGACCTCTTCCTCCGCGAGATCAACGTCTTCACCTTCAACCCGGGGGTCGACGTGGCGCTCCGGACGCGCCGGTTCGAGCGCTCGCGGGTCGGCGTCGAGCGCACGTTCGACGACGGTCTCGTGCTCGCGACGGCCACCTGGTACCAGGATTTCATCAACCCCGACCGCTACGCGTTCCAGGTGCCGCCGCGCATCGAGGCGCACACCCAGACGCGGCTCCTCGACGATCGCCTGCTGCTGCACTTCGCCGGCGAGGGCGTCAACTTCGAGCGCGATCGCGGCTACGACGGTCAGCGGTTCGATCTCCAGCCCGAGCTCGAGGTACCGTTCCGTTTCGGTCCGTATGCCAACGGCTCGCTGCGCGGCGGGTTCCGCGAGACCGCGTACCACCTCGACGAGACGAACGTGCCGGAGCAGGTGAACACGAACCCCGCCGATCCCGGGAGCCAGCCGCCGAGCATCCTTCCCGCGCTCGACGACGCGACGACGCGTGAGCTCTTCCACCTGCAGGGGCAGGTCGGCTCGTCGCTCTCTCGCATCTACCCGTTCGAGCACTTCGGGCTCGTGCGTTTGAAGCACACGATCGAGCCGAGCGTCGAGTATCTCTTCGTGCCGCGGACGGACACGCGCCAGGCGGCGTTGCCGATCTTCGACGACGTCGACCGGATCAATCAGCGGAGCGTCGTCACCTACGGCGTCACGAGCCGGGTGATCGGGCGCACCGCCGGCGATGCGAGCGTCGACGAAGACGGTGCTGTGAAGCATCAGAAAAGTGTTGCGAAAGCGGGGCGCTCGCCGCTTGCCGCGGAAAGCGACGAGGGTGCCGTCGCCACCGGGCTCGAGGAGCCGCCGTCCGGGCCCGCGTCGGGGTCGATGCGCGAGCTCGCGCGCTTCTCGCTCTTCCAGAGCTACGATTTCGCGAACAAGCTCGGCGATTTCATCGACGAGGTGGATCCGGTGACCAACGAAGTGATCCCAGGCGAGGCAAGCCGCGCGTCCGACCTCTCGGTCCATCTGCGGCTCACGCCGTCCCCCTATCTGAGCTTCGAGGGCCGGACGGACTACAGTGTGGTCGGCGGGAAGGCGAAAAGCGCCACGATCGGTCTTCTCTTGAGCGATCCCAGGACGCCCTCTGACGATTTCGGGCTCCAGGCCTTGCGCGGGCGGACGCGGGTCGGCATTGGCTATCGGTTCGTCGCCAACCAGGCCGTCGAGGAGGTCAACGGCAGCATGTTCTTACGACTCATGAAGCAGCTCTACGGCGCCTACGAGGCGCGCTACGACAACCGGAGCGGTAAGTTCCTCGAGCATCGCTACGGGCTTCGGTTCATCTCGAATCAGGAGTGCTGGGTCGTCGATGTCGGGGTGTCGGATCGCGTGAACCCCGACGAGACCGAGGTACGCCTCCTCGTGTCGCTCGTCGGGCTCGCGCAATTCGGGAAGGAGCCGTTCCGGCAGTCGCTCGGCGCGATCGCGGCTCCCGTCCAGGGGTTCATGGGCCAATGAAGGGCGTCATTCTCGCCGGCGGCCTCGGCACCCGGCTCCATCCCCTCACGCGCATCACCAACAAGCATCTGCTGCCGATCTTCGATCGGCCGATGATCTACTATCCACTGCAAGCGCTCATCAACGCGGGCATCCGCGACATCCTGCTGGTGACCGGCGGCAACAACGCGGGCGACTTCCTGAAGCTGCTCGGGAACGGCAAGGACTTCGGGTTGCAGCACCTGAACTACACGTATCAGGAAGGAGAGGGCGGCATCGCCGCTGCGCTGTCGCTCGCCGAGCACTTCGTCGACGGTGAGCGGGTGTGTGTCGTCCTCGGCGACAACATCATCGAGCGCAACTTCGCGACCTCGGCCGCCAAGTTCGAGAGCGGCGCGGAAGGCGCGCGGATTCTGTTGAAAGCCGTGCCCGACCCCGAGCGCTTCGGCGTGGCCGCGTTTCGCGGCAAGCGCATCGTCGGCATCGAGGAGAAGCCGCGTCGTCCGAAGAGCCGGTATGCGGTCACTGGGATCTACATGTACGATGCGCGCGTTTTCGACGTGATCAAGACCCTGAAGCCGTCCGGGCGCGGCGAGCTCGAGATCACCGACGTCAACAATTGGTACCTGCAGCAGGGCGACCTCGGTTACGAGACCCTGCGGGGCTGGTGGACGGACGCCGGCACGTTCGAGGCGCTGCATCGGGCGGGCAACCTCGTCGCGAAGACGGGAGCGAACAAGCTCGATGCGCCGCGCAGCAAGCGAAGGAGGAAGCGATGATCCAGGGCGTCCACCTGAAGCGACTCGCCGTACACACGGACGACCGCGGTTTCCTGATGGAGGTGCTGAAGTCGGACGATTCCTGCTTCCAGACCATCAAGCAGACGACCTACACGGAGGCGTTCCCCGGTGTCATCAAGGCGTTCCATTGGCATCGGCGCCAGTGGGACATGTGGTTCTTCGTGCGCGGCATGGC